>NZ_AEXS01000109.1:0-2811 GCF_000204455.1 Paenibacillus sp. HGF5
ATGCAGCTTCATTGCATGCTGACTGCCGCATTTCGCCGCATGGATAAAGGTTACTTTCCGGTCAGGCTGATTCAGCAGCACGGATTCCAGCATAGCCACCATCGGAGTCAAACCGACGCCGCCGCTGATCAAGGCAAGCGGAAGATCGGAGTCCGTATCCAGCGTAAAGGTACCGGCCGGAGCCGTGACCTCGAGAACGGTCCCGACCTCTGCATGACGGTGCAGCCAGTTGGAGACGATGCCGGCAGGCTTTCCATCCAGCTCGTCTTCGCGTTTCACCGTAATTCTGTAGTAAGGATGTCCGGGTGCGGAAGAGAGGCTGTAATGACGATTATGATAATAGGCTTCGCCCTCAGGTTTTACCCGGAGCGTGATGTATTGGCCGGGTAGATAATCGGAAATTTCCCCGCCGTCCTGCGGTACCAGATAAAAGGAAGTAATGACGGAGCTTTCCTCCACCTTCCGGTCAATGACGAAATTACGGTATCCGCTCCAGCCGCCGGCTTTGTTTGCGGCTTGCTGGTACATATCCGCCTCGATGCCGATAAAGACATCGGCAATGACGCCATAAGCTTCGGCCCAAGCCTCGATAATTTCGGGCGTTGCGGCATCGCCAAGCACATCCTTCATGGCGCCGAGCAGCGTTTCGCCGACGATCGGATAGTGTTCCGGCAAGATGTTTAATGCCCGGTGCTTGTGTCCGATTTGTTTAACAACCGGGACGATGGCTTCAAGACGGTCGATATGGGCCGCAGCTGCGTATACGGCATTGGCTAGGGCAAAGGGCTGTTTTCCTTCCCTTTGATTCGCATGGTTGAATATGTTAAGAAGTTCCGGATGATGATGAAACAATTTTTGATAAAATGCGCTTGTGATTGCCGTGCCGTGGGTTTCCAGAACCGGCACGGTCGATTTAACGACCTCGATCGTACGTTGGCTTAACATGCAGACTCCCCCTTGATTCATATGATACCTTAGTCGAGTTGGTGTTCCCTTTAAGTATAGACAGGCGATGGAGCAGCTCTTGTGATTTAGATCACATCGGATTTAGCGAATATGTGAACAACATTTTTACGCGAAGGAGGTTCTTAAAGCTGGATTTTTTACATATTCCATATAGAGATTCCAATTCATTCTAGTAAGCTGTTTAGCTTGTATGCCAACTGTGTTATAATAATGTTAGCACTCTAACTAAAACGAGAAAGGATCAGGATACCATGTGTCCCCGAAGGACGAATCCCCAAAGGACGATTTGGAAACGTTATGATCTCTCATACACATAGCTTCCTTTGTAGAGCGAAGTCGGACGTCTGAAGACAAGGACGGTCTCTACGAAAGGATGGGAACTATGGTTCGAAGGATGAACTCCTCCAGGTTGCCTCAAGGTAGAGATTGGCCTATGTCTGACCAATCTACTACGACAAGAGGGATCCTGTATGAGGAAAAGACAAAACACATTTATCACCATGTCGGCGATGTTGTTCGGAACGTTTTTAATGGCTTTTACGTATTATCACATTAATTTTCACAATCATTTGACCGAAGGCGGCTTTGTCGGCCTTGCGCTGCTTGGCAAATATGCGCTTGATATTCCGCCAGCATTGAGTATGGTCCTTATGGACATACCGGTACTGCTGATTGCCTTGTTCATCAAGGGTCGGAAATTCATATTCAATACCGTTGTTGCGGCGAGCATGTTTACCTTGTTCTACGCATTGATCGAGCGGTATTCAACGCTGGTTATCGATCTGAATCATAACTTGCTGGCAGCCGCGCTGCTGTCCGGATTATTGACGGGCTTTGGAGCCGGCATCGTGCTCCGCTATGGCGGGGCGACAGGCGGCGACGACGTAATCTCCGTGCTGTTCAGCGAGTGGAGCGGGCTTAAGGTAGGGACGGTGTTTTTCCTGATGGATGCCGTAGTACTGCTATTATCGCTATTCTATATGCCATTGGTTGAAACCTTATATACTATATTAGCCGTATCGATTGCCGGGCAAGTGATCACTATCACAGTGACGTACGGTACCGAGAAAGCGGAAAAGAAACCGGTTCGGAAGGCGGTCCGTGCCCCAAGCACTCCGGTTACTCCGAAAACAGCGCAGCATACCGTTAGCGGCCGTTCATAATGCGGTCCCAATAAGAGAAGCTCACCCGCATGGTAGGGTGAGCTTCTTTCATGTGCTTTATACGCTTTACTTCTCGTCCTTGGGGTGGTTCTCGTCCCACTCCTGTGCCTTGGCGGTGGCGATGGCGATGGCACGTCCCTCGTCGTAGTCCTCCTCCAGCAAGGCATTGGCAATTTCCACGGCTTTATTCCTCACCCGCGGCTCCAGATTTTTCATGGATGGCGGATAATCATTTTTGCTCCAAGGCATGGTACGCTCCCTCCAATTCAACTGTTCATTGCATGTACTGTATATTACCCCGTGCAACCAAATTGAATAAACGGGTTCAACCGCACCCCATAAAAAGTGCATTGCCCCTTCAAGGGCAATGCACTTGGAAACTTGGATTTATTCGAACAGCTGCAAATACTCGCCGTAGCCTTCCTTCTGCATCTCTTCCTTCGGCACAAACCGGAGCGCAGCGGAATTGATGCAGTAACGGAGCCCGTTCGGTCCGGGTCCGTCGTCGAACACATGGCCGAGGTGAGAGTCGCCTTTTTTGCTTCGTACCTCGGTGCGGACCATCATGTGGGTGAGATCCATTTTTTCCTTGATGTTGTATTCGCGAATCGGACGGGTGAAGCTTGGCCATCCGCAGCCGGCGTCGTATTTGTCCGTAGAACTGAAGAGCGGCTCGCCGGAC
>NZ_AEXS01000108.1:0-682 GCF_000204455.1 Paenibacillus sp. HGF5
GAGCTCAAACCGCTTAATGTGCCATTCGCTACTGTCAGGTCTGCTAGCGTAAAGCCTGTTACCGCTTCCGAGAACGTGATCATTACCAATGAAGTTTCACCAATCGATAGCGTCGTATCGGCAACCACGATCGTGGCCGTCGGAGACGATGCATAGACTACACCGGTCGGCTTAAGAAACAACAGCCCAGCTACAATAGATACGATTAGAGATAACAGCCCTATTTTCTTGACAATATGCATATGTGCCTCCCCTAATGAGTGGTGTCAAATTCCTTAACCTATCCAATTATGTACGTACCGTCGGAATTATCGCAGTTTACGCCATATTCCATATGATGTGAATTACTTTTATCGACAAATTCCAACCGCCTTCTATTGTATATCGTCCATTTCTTTCAAAATAGTGACTGCTGTCATGAAAATCGTCATTTTACATCCCCATATCATAAAAATGATAGCTCCTATCGTGTTAACCAAATACTCCGGCGCTTAGAAAAAAACAAAACACTGACATAAAGGCGTCAGTCATCACCACTCATAATAGCCATAAAACCAATCTTAAACGTCTTAGGAGGTAAATAAATGATGAGCACAAACCAAACATTGCGGGGATTTGCGACCATCAGTTACTGGGCGGATGATATGGAAGCGGCAAAGGCTTGGTATTCCGATCTGCTGGG
>NZ_AEXS01000107.1:0-71156 GCF_000204455.1 Paenibacillus sp. HGF5
AGAAAAAGCGTGCTTAAGCAAACCAACCGGTTTGATTTTAAATTCCGTTATCCTTCCAAGAACGGGCTGGGCATTTTAAAAAAGCTGATGAAGCCTTAGCTTTCATCCAGCCTTCGCTTTCCTGCCCCGTTAGCTATAACTAATAAAGGCGCACCGTTGTCGGCGCGCCTGTTTTACTTGGATGAATGTTTTCTGCGATGCGGCATATTGCCCTTTGTCTTCACTTCGCCGCCCTCCGTCTCCAGTCCGTCGTCGCCGGGCTTAAAGATCCGGCGCAGCGTCCCCAGCATGGATAGCGCATAAGCAACGGTAACGAAGCTGAATGCAATCTCCAGCACCACGACAAGCCGGGACGTATTATCGACAGGGGCTACATCGCCATACCCGACCGTGACAAACGTCGCCATGCTGAAATACAGGAAGGTAATGAACTGGCTCAGCAAATCCTGACCGAGGTTCTCGCCTTCGAAGGAAACGCCCCCGAACAGCTTATAGATCGACATATACACCACCGTGAAAAATAGAATGCACATCCCCGCCGCCATGCTGATCCGAACCAGGGTCGTTTTCATATCGACATGCTGATGGACAGAGTCTGCAATCTTATCGAAGATATACAGCACATAGAAAATAACGGAGCATAATGAAAACAGCAGGATCAGGGCCCGCATGCCGCCTTCTCCGGGTACGACATGCATGAGATCAATCCAGCCGAGCAGATCCTCGACCGATATCAGGACATAAATGAGCAGCGGCGCCAGCAGCAAAGGCCTGCTGGACCACTTCTTGTCCATGCTGTAAAACAGATAGATCAACAACAGCAAGCCTGCCAAATTGAGCAGCCACATCCACCAAGACATCTCAAGTCCCTCCTTCAGCTTGAGGCCCGCAACCTGCAGGCCGTGCCATTACGTCCTATTACCCTCGAAACGGCACCTCTGCACCTGGAGGTCATTGGCAGCTGGCAAGAACTGACTATAGCCCGTGGTGATGTCCGGATATCTTGTGTTGCGTCGGCCCCAACACTCGCCCGCGGCAGCTCCGAAAGCTTGCGCGATGCGCCGCTAACATTTAACGGTTCTTCTCCATCCACGACACGGCATAATCCACCATGGCCCGCTGTTCAGCCAGTATGCAGTCCGCCTTTCCTACGCGTCCATGGATATACGCATCGGGGCACTGCGCTTCGAACGAAGCCCCTAATGCCTCGAAGTCGTCCGAATGATAGTTGATATCCTGAAACGCCTGCCACTCCGTTACTCCCTGTACCCTGCGGACTGGCGCATGAGCGGTAACCGCCTCCTTGCCCTTCCAATTGGCGCGGTATTCGCTGAGGTGGAACGACGTATTGTTGCCATAACCACTGCCCAGCATAAGCACGTACGCGCCCGCATCATATAAGCGTGCCAGTGGAGACGCTTCGCCTAAGCTATGATCCAGCGGATGGGATTGCATAAGGACTCTGGCATCCCTGCCGCGTGCCGCAAACGAAACATGCGGATGAGCGCTTCGGATAACCCCTTCTTGTTTACGGAACGCTTCCGGAATGATCCCCATTCCCGAAGTGACCGTCAGATCCGGATCATACGGCGGCATGCCCTCGCGGATCAGATTCCACCATTTTGGATCGGCCGGCGGATTTCCCCATGTCTTTGGATCGGTTAAGTTCGCGGATTGCGTCGGCATCACCAGCGTCCCTTCTTCCCCCAGCACGTCTTCGAGTGCCAGTATGACGGCCTCCGGACCGCCGACGATCCACCCGCCCACACTCTTGAGCGAGGAATGGACCAGCAAGGTCATGCCCTTTCGTACGCCCAGAGCGGCCAAATCATCGCTAATATCCTTTGTCGTAATCGGTCTTTCTATGATCAAGCGACTCACCTCAGATTCAATTCGAAGATTTCCTGTCCTATGAAAAAAACACATAAATTATAGCACAACAAAAAGCGCCTGTACCGAAGCCATGCCCCGGTCAGACGCCTTGGGTGTTGAAGTTAACCGATTAAACGCTAAGCCAGCGCTTAAACAGCTGTTTGGTCGTATCCTTGTTCATTTCCGCAATGGACGTTGTCAGCGGAATGCCCTTCGGACAAGAACGCACGCAGTTCTGCGAGTTGCCGCAGCCCTCGATGCCTCCGTCCTGCATCAGCGCCTCCAAACGCTCCTCCTTGTTCATCTCGCCTGTCGGGTGAGCATTGAACAAGCGAACCTGGGAGATCGCGGCCGGTCCGATAAAGTCCGTTTTTTCGTTGACGTTCGGGCAAGCCTCCAGGCATACGCCGCAGGTCATGCACTTGGACAGCTCGTAAGCCCACTGACGCTTCTTCTCCGCCATTTTGGGGCCAGGACCAAGGTCATAGGTGCCATCGATCGGAATCCACGCTTTCACGCGCTTGAGAGCCGTGAACATGCGGCTGCGGTCGATCACCAAGTCTCTCACGACCGGGAACGTCTTCATCGGCTGAATCCGAATCGGCTGCTCCAGCTTATCGATCAAGGCCGCGCATGCTTGGCGCGGCTTCCCGTTAATGACCATGGAGCAAGCTCCGCAAACTTCTTCCAGGCAGTTGGAGTCCCAGCATACGGGTGCGGTGGTTTGGCCCTGCGCATTTTTGGGATTGCGCTGAATTTCCATCAGCGCACTAATGACGTTCATGCCGGGACGGTACGGAATTTCGAATTCCTCGGTATAGGACTTCGTCTCCGGATTGTCCTGACGTGTAATGATAAATTTAACGCTCTTTGAGGCAGCTGCCGTTTGAGACATCGTAAATCCCCCTTCCTTCTTACTTGTCTTTCGAATAGTCGCGAATCCGCGGCGGGATTAAGGAAACATCCACTTCTTCATATGAAATCTGTGGTCCATCCGGCGTCCAGGTTGCTTTGGTTGTCTTGAGGAAGTCTTCATCGTTACGATCCGGGAATTCCGGCTTGTAGTGAGCGCCCCGGCTTTCGTTCCGGAGAAGCGCACCCAGCGTCATGGCCTCGGACAGCTCCAGCATGTTCCACAGCTGACGCGTGAACGCCACGCCCTGGTTGTTCCAGCGGGAGGTATCCGTCATATTGATATTGCGGTAACGCTGCTTCAATTCCTTGATTTTGCCGATGGTTGCTTCAAGCTTGTCATTGTAACGAACAACCGTCATGTTGTTGGTCATCCATTCACCGAGCTCTTTATGGATCACATAAGCATTCTCGGTTCCTTCCATCTTGAGCAGGCCTTCGTACTTGGTGGTTTGCTCTTTCGCTGCGCGGTCAAATACCGTGGAGGATACATCCTCTGCGGATTTCTTCAGGCCTTTGACATATTCGATCGCTTTCGGTCCGGCCACCATGCCGCCGTAAATGGCGGATACCAGGGAGTTGGCTCCCAAACGGTTCGCGCCGTGATATTGATACTCGCATTCGCCGGCTGCGAACAGCCCTGGAATGTTGGTCATTTGGTTGTAATCGACCCACATGCCGCCCATGGAGTAATGGACTGCCGGGAAGATTTTCATCGGGATTTTGCGCGGATCGTCGCCCATGAATTTCTCATAGATTTCGATGATGCCGCCGAGCTTGACGTCCAGCTCTTTCGGATCCTTATGGGAGAGGTCCAGGTAGACCATGTTCTCGCCGTTGATGCCGAGTCCCATATCAACGCAGACGGAGAAGATTTCGCGCGTAGCGATATCGCGCGGCACCAGGTTTCCGTAAGCAGGGTATTTCTCTTCGAGGAAATACCAAGGCTTGCCGTCTTTATAGGTCCAGATCCGTCCGCCTTCGCCGCGTGCCGACTCGGACATCAAGCGGAGCTTGTCGTCGCCCGGAATGGCCGTCGGGTGAATCTGGATGAACTCGCCGTTCGCATAATGAACGCCTTGCTGATACACGGCACTAGCCGCTGTTCCCGTATTGATAACCGAGTTGGTTGTTTTTCCGAAAATAATGCCGGGACCGCCGCTGGCGAGAATGACGGCTTCAGCCTTGAACGACTTGATCTCCATCGAGCGCAGATCCTGGGCGGCAATGCCGCGGCATACGCCTTCGTCGTCGATGATCGCATTCAGGAACTCCCAGTTCTCGTATTTGGTCACAAGCCCCGCGGTTTCCCAGCGGCGAACCTGCTCGTCAAGCGCGTACAGCAGCTGTTGGCCGGTGGTCGCGCCGGCAAACGCGGTACGGTGGCGCTTCGTTCCGCCGAAGCGGCGGAAATCGAGCAGGCCTTCCGGCGTGCGGTTAAACATAACGCCCATGCGGTCCATCAAGTGGATGATGCCCGGCGCCGCTTCGCACATCGCTTTGACCGGAGGCTGATTCGCAAGGAAATCGCCGCCGTATACGGTATCGTCAAAATGCTCCCAAGGAGAGTCACCTTCACCTTTCGTATTTACGGCTCCATTGATGCCGCCTTGCGCGCACACGGAGTGAGAGCGTTTAACGGGTACAAGCGAGAATAGATGAACGTGAGCGCCTGCTTCCGCCGCTTTGATGGTTGCCATCAGCCCGGCGAGGCCGCCGCCCACTACGATAATATTAGATGCCATTTTTCGTTCACTCCCCTTTAACTTAAGACTGTCTTAACTACATCAATCGCTGCCGTCGCCGCCTGGAATTCGGAACCGCGGAATGCTGTCATGGCAAGAACGAACAGCACGCTCATCAATACGAACAAGCCCATGCAGATGTAAGTGGATACCTTCTGCGCGCGCGGACCGACGGTGATGCCCCAGCTGACGAGGAACGCCCACAGGCCGTTAGCGAAGTGGAAGGTAGCGGAAACAACGCCGATGACGTACAGAATAAACAGAACCGGATTGTTCATGATGCCGTGCATCGTGGCGCCCAAATCGTCATGCGTGATTTTGCCGATCATGATTTGGAAGCGCGTATCGTACATATGCCAGATGACAAAAACGAACGTAATAACGCCGGTGATCCGTTGGATGGTGAAGCGGATGTTCCGTTCATAGTTGTAGTTGCCCACGTTGTTATTCGCCTGGTAAGCGATGTATAACCCGTAGACGCCGTGATATAGCAATGGCAGCCAGATCAGGAACAGCTCGAGGAAAAAATCAGCGGCATGCTGTTCAAAAAATGCACCGCGCTCGCGAAGCCTTCCTTTCCACCCTCGAAAGCCTTAAAGTTGGAAATCATATGGCTGAGCAAAAATGCCCCAAGCGGTATGACACCGAGCAAAGAATGCAGCTTTCTGGAATAATACCCTTTCATCAGTTGACGTTCCCCTTTCCAATGTACAGCGTTTTCATTTTCAATCTTTCCTATTTTCAGAACAATTACACTTCCCCTGCCCTAAAAGAGGTTGTTCAAAAAGCCATGCAACGACAAAAAGTTGCCTATTTCAGCAATCGTGTGAACAACTTGTGTCATGTTTCATGTTACTCCTTTTTTTCTTATAATGGAATTGCAATATAATTATTAATCGTTATAATCTATACGCATAAGCAACGTTTTGCACGCATGTCTATTTTAATAGGAGGATTTCCATGTTCGAAGAACTGGACGTGTTCGCCGTCGTCGTGGAGCAATCCAGCATCAATCAAGCCTCCAAGCTGCTCAACTTGTCACAGCCGGCCCTGTCCCGAAAAATAGCCAAGCTGGAGGACCAGCTCGGACTGCAGCTGTTCAACCGCCGCGGCAAAAGGCTGGAGCTTACCTCCATCGGGCAGATTGTGTATACCTTCGCCCTGGAGCAGCGCCAGCAGCAGATCAAATTCTTGCAGACCTTGGCCCATTACCGGGAAGGGGACCAAATCTCGATTAACCTGGGCGCCAGTCTGACCACGCTGCAGACCACCCTGCCCCCGCTGGTCAATGCCTTCATGGAGCGTCATCCGTCAGCCGAAATCAAGCTCATCACCGGCAAGACCCATGAAATCGTGTCTTATGTAAGAGATAAACGGGTGGATGTCGGCATTGTTGCTTCATCCATCAATCAGCCGGGCTTGAACTGCATCCCGCTGTTCGATGACCATCTGGAGCTTGTCATCCCGTCTTCACATCCGCTGGCGGAAATCGAGGATGTGGGCATCGAACAGCTTCAAGGCCTGCCGATGATCATATTTTCGACCGGAACCTGGTACCGCAAGCTGACGGACGATCTGTTTCACCGCTGGGGCATCATGCCCGATATCCGGATGGAGATCGACTCCTTCGAAGCGATCGTCAGGCTGATCCCGACCTGCAAGGCGGCCGCGCTGCTGCCCAAATCCTATCTGAGGCCGCAGCTGCTGTCCGATAACGGGCTCGTCGACATTCATATTCCGGCACTCATCGAAACCCGGCGAACGACTTCGCTGATCTACGGACAAGCCTCGGAGCTGAGCAAGGCGGCCAGCCGCTGGATCGAAGAAACGGAGATCCTGTTCCGCAAGCTGGAGGAAAATAAATCGAAAAAAAACTGACGATATTTCGCAATCGTCAGTTTTTTTCTACTATATTTATTTTTCGAGCATATTCACGACTTCGGACTCAAAGCGGTCCACGTTGTCATTGGAGCCGATGACGACCATAATGTCGCCGGAGTTCACGACGTCCATGGCCGTCGGAGCAACGATAATGCCGGACTGTTTATTCAGCGCCACCACGCTGACGCCGTACCGGACCCTCGTATTAAGCTCGCTCAGCGTTTTCCCGTCCATGCAGTCCGTGACCGTCATCTCCACAATCAGATAATCCTTGGATAATTCGATATAATCAAGCAGGTTTGGCGTCACGAGCTGGTGCGCTACCCGGATCCCCATATCCCGCTCGGGAAAGATGACCCGGTCCACGCCAAGCTTCTCCAGCGCCCGGCCGTGCAGCACCGATATCGCCTTGGCAACGACCATCGCGACACCCAGCTCTTTCAACAGGATGGCGGAGAGGATGCTCATCTGAATGTCGTTCCCGATCGCAACGATCCCGCAGTCGAAGTTGCGGATGCCGAGCGATTTAAGCACTTCCTCATCCGTCGCGTCCGCCACCACCGTATGCGTCAGCAGCTCGCTCATGTCCTCGACGACCTCTTCGTTCCGGTCGATGCCGAGCACCTCATATCCCTGTTCCATCAGCTCCAGCGCCAGACTGGCGCCAAATCGCCCCAAACCGATGATTGCAAATTGCTTTGGTTTCATGTCTCTCCTATACCCCTTATCCAATTATCATTTTGCCTTCCGGATGACGATATAATTCTTTACCCTTTTTCGGCCCTAGTGCATAAGCAAGCGTCAAAGGCCCCAATCGACCCGCAAACATCGTAAGGCTGATCAGGATCTTGCCGAACACGGTCAAATCGGGCGTTAAGCCCATGGAGAGACCTACCGTACCGAAGGCGGATGTCGTTTCGAATAGAATCTCCAGGAAGTCCCCTTCCTCTGTCGTCGACAGAATCATCGAGACGGTTAGAACGAGCAGCAGGGCCAGCAAGGCAATGGTCAGTGCCTTCAGCACCCGCTCCTGGGCCAGGCGATAACGGAACATGACGATGTCTTCCCGCCCGCGCATCATCGCAATGACCGCCCCTACCATAATGGTAAAGGTCGTGGTTTTGATGCCGCCGCCGGTTGACCCTGGAGATGCTCCGATAAACATCAGGATGACGATAAAAAATTGCGTTGCCTGTCTGAGCCCCGTAATATCTATAGTATTCGCGCCCGCCGTACGCGGCGTTACGGATTGGAATAACGCGCCAAAGAATTTCCCGCCCCAGTTCAGGGAACCCAGCGTTCTCGGGTTGGTAAATTCAAATATGAGAATGACGATAAATCCGACCGCAAGCAAGGCAGCCGTCATCGTGAGCACCACCTTGGAGTGCAGGGAGAGCCTCCGCTGTTTTCGGTAATCGATCAGATCGGAGAGCACAATAAATCCAATGCCCCCGGAAACAATTAAGAACATCACGACGAAGTTGACTACCGGATCGTATACATACCCGGTCAAACTCCGAAAATCGCCAAACAAATCGAAGCCGGCGTTGTTAAACATCGTCACCGCATGAAAAACTCCGTAATATATCGCCCGGCCCAGCGGCATTTCAAACGCCCAACGAACCGATAAAAGGACTGCGCCGCAGGCCTCGATGACGAGCGAGTACAGCAGTACTCTGCGTATCAGCCTTACGATGCCTTCCATCGAGGACTGATTCATCGCTTCCTGCAGGATTAGACGGTCTTTGAGCGATATGCGTCTCTTCAGAACCAAGGCGAATAAAGTAGCCATCGTCATGAATCCGAGCCCGCCGATTTGAATCAGCAGCATGATCACGACTTCTCCGAAGGAACTGAATGTCGTTCCCGTATCCACCACGACCAGGCCCGTTACGCACGTTGCCGAGGTCGAAGTGAACAAGGCGTCAGTAAATCCAAGCGGTTCGCCCGTCGTCGTCGAGATTGGCAGCATTAACAGCCCGGTCCCGATGAAGATGATGGCCGCAAAACCAAGCACGAGAATTTGGGGCGGAGACAATGTAAGCCAGTTTAATTTAGCGTTCAATCGGACACCTTCTTTAAAAAAATCAACGAAAAAAGACACTGGAAAACGCAGTGCCTTTCGGTCTGGTTCCTGTGCAACAGCCTACGAGGTTAGCTGACGGATTCGGGCATTTCCACAGGTCGCCCTATTCATTATTCCGGGAATAATGAAATTCACCCCAATTACATGGTTCCCCCATTTTCATTACGAAATTCGGCTGGAATATTCGGTTCCTTCAAGCATGATGTGATTATAACTCAATCCGGTACGTAAACCCAATGCCGTTTTTCGCCCGAAATATCTTTAAAAGAGCGCGAATTGGGCATATTCAAGAATACAAGCGTAGGGTTCTCTAACGTTTTCGAAACCTTTCATTCATTTTCATCGATTTATTTCAATATTCCGATAATTGGGATAAGCTGCTTATGGCTTTCATACTATGTTATATTGACTCTATGCGTTCTTAATCAGGCATATCGAATACCAGTGGGAGTATCAACTTTCTTAGAGGAGGAATTTCATGAATCGTGCAAGAGAGCCCTTGAAGCTGAAGCCCAATCTGAAGCAGCTCATCGCGCCTGCCGCAGTCGGCCTGATTCTGTTCCTATTATTTCAGGTATTTCCGTGGGCGAATCCGGACGATACCGAGATGGCCTCGCCGGATATCATTTCCAAGGAGCAGGCTCGGCAGGCAGCTTCAAGGTTTGCTCAGGAGCATCTGCAGTTTGCGGCTGCGGACACGGACGAAGCCTTGGTTACATATCAATCCAAATCGGAACTTTACGGATATCTGGCGAAGGAGAAGAGACTTTCGGAATATAACAAAACCTATGAAGCCAAATATCCCTATGACGTATACCGCGTTCGCTTCAGCGAGCCTGGAGGCGATGCCCTCAATGTGGACGTGCACATGCAGAATTCCGGCATCGTCGGATTCTCGTATGATTATGCCCGCTCCAGCTTTGACCGGATCGAGCTGAACAAGGGCGAAATTCAGAGGCAGATGCTGCTCGTCGTTGAGGACGGCATGACATTGGCCGAGAAGCAGGCGCTGGCCGAGCCATGGCTTCAGCGGGCGGGTTATGACCTGTCGAATCTGGAGCTGGTTACGAAGGAAGGGGAGCCCCGTCTCAAATATGTGGACCCTGAATCCAGGATCGGGGACTCCAGGCTGGAGCACCGCTTCACCTTCGAGCAGGGGAAATTGCGCTCTTATGAGCCCTCCTTCTCGGTCCCGGCCGCCCACTCCGCTTATGTCAACAAGCAGACGCAGGATGCCACCCTGCTGACGCTCGCCGGGTACGGCCTGTTCACCCTAATCCTGGGCATTCTTGCGATTGTGTACAGCGTAAAGACCAGGGCCTACACCTCGTTTAAGCGCGGCCTGTTCTTATCGGCGCTGCTGTTCGTCATTCAGATGCTGAACACGTACAATCTGATTCCCGTTTTCAAATCCGAAGGCATGTCGCAAACCGGCGTGCTCGGGATGATGATTTTCTATGCCGTCTATTCGCTCGTTTTCTCCGCCCTGCTCTATTTCTCCCTTGTCGGCGGCAGCGGGCTGTGGCATAAAGAAGACGGGCTCAATCCATGGCCGCGCGCCAAAGAACCCGGATACGGGCACTACGTGCTGGACAGCATGAAGCTGGGGTATATGTGGGCCTTCATCCTGCTTGGCGTCCAATCCGTCATCTTTATCGGTCTTGGCCTGACCCTGAATACATGGTCCACCACGGATGCGACGCAGTCGCCTTACAACATGCTGTATCCTTGGCTGTTTCCGTTGATGGCCTGGCTGGCCGGCATATCCGAGGAGGCCGTGTACCGGCTGTTCGGCATCAAGATGGTGAAAAAGATCGTCCGCAATACCTTTGTCGCAAGCTTGATCACCTCGCTCATCTGGGCGCTGGGACATACGCTCTATCCGATATACCCCGTGATCTCCCGGCCGATTGAGCTGGTCATCATCGGTTTGCTGTTCAGCTACATCTTTTTGAAATACGGGTATTTGGCGGCCATGTTCTCCCATGTCATCTTCAACAGCATCCTGATGGGCATCAGCCTGATCATGCTCAAGGATGCAGCCAACTTGTTGACGGGCGCTTTTTACATGGTGCTTCCGGCGATTGTCGCCTATGCGATTTACCGTTTCAACCCGACAAAAAAAGAGAAGCCGTATGTCACGACTCCTCCTCACGAAGTGCATTAAGAATTTCCGTAGCTAATTTTTCACCGATTGAAAGGGGCTTGAAGTCTTCGACTGAAGCCTCTTTTATTTTTTTGACCGAGCCAAAATGCTTCAGCAGCATTTTGCGGCGCTTCTCCCCGATGCCCGGGATCGAATCCAGCTTGGACGTCACCATCGACTTCCCGCGCTGCTCGCGGTGGAAGGAAATCGCGAAACGGTGAACCTCATCCTGAATGCGCTGGAGCAAATAGAACTCCTGGCTGTCACGAGGCAGCGACACCGGCTCCGGCGGGTCTCCGACCATCAGCTGCGTCGTTTTATGCTTGGCATCCTTCACAAGCCCGCAGACCGGGACGAACAGCCCGAGTTCATTCTCCAGCACGTCGATGGCCGCTGAGATCTGTCCCTTCCCCCCATCGACGACAATGAGGTCCGGAAGCGGCAGGTTCTCCTTCAATACACGCTCATACCGCCGCCGGATCACTTCACGCATCGTATCGTAATCGTCCGGCCCCTGCACGGTACGGATCTTATATTTGCGATATTCCTTCTTATCCGGTTTCCCGTTGGTGAATACAACCATGGCCGATACCGGGTTTGCGCCCTGAATGTTCGAGTTATCAAACGCCTCGATCCGGTTCAGCGACTGAAGGCCGATCACCTCGCCCAGATTGGCCGCTGCAACCGAGGTCCGCTCTTCATCGCGCTCAATCAAGCGGAATTTCTCGTCCAGGGACACCTTTGCGTTATCCGACGCCATGCCGACCATCTGTTTCTTCAAGCCCCGCTGCGGCACGTGAACCTTCACGCCCAGCCATTCCTGCAAGGCGGCAGCGCCCCCGGCAGCATCCACGAGGCCGGCGGCCTCCGCCTGCTCCGCCTGGGCTTGAACAAGGATTTCCCGCTGTTCTTCGGATGCATCCGTGGTCAGCTTCTTCTCCGTTTCCGCGGCTTCGCCTGCGTTCCGAGCGCCTTGATCCCCGGCGCTTCCGATTGCCGTCTCTGATCCGGCCTCCTCTGCCAACAAAGGCCCCGGCAGCAGAATTTCCTGCGGCAACGCAGGATTATCGCTGTAATACTGGGCTATGAACGACATGAAATCACTGTGCGCATCCCCGTAGAACGGAAAAACGGACTTGTTGCGCTGCACCATTTTGCCTTGGCGCATGTACAGAATCTGCACGCACATCCAGCCTTTGTCCACGGCATAACCGAATACGTCGCGATCCCGGGTATCCGTTGTCGTGATCTTCTGCTTCTCCATCAGGGTATCGATATGGATGATTTGGTCGCGGAGCTCCTTGGCACGCTCGAAATACAAATCCTCCGCGGCCTCCTGCATCTTCCGCTGCAGTTCCTTCTTGATCTCTTCGTGCCCGCCGCTCAGGAAGGAAGTAATCTCTCCCGTAATCTGTTCATAGGCGGACTTCGGCACTTCCTTGACGCATGGTGCCAAGCATTGTCCCATATGGTAATACAAGCAGACCTCTTTCGGCATAACGCCGCATTTGCGCAGCGGATACATCCGGTCCAGCAGCTTTTTGGTCTGCTGCGCCGCATACGCGTTCGGATAAGGGCCGAAGTATTTGGCTTTATCTTTAAGCACCCTCCTGGTCACTTCCAGGCGGGGATGCTCTTCATTCGTTATTTTGAGGTAGGGATAGGTTTTATCGTCCTTCAGCAGCACATTGAATCTCGGCTGATGGGTTTTGATCAGATTGCACTCCAGAATTAGCGCTTCCATGTTGCTGCCCGTCACGATGTATTCGAAATCGCGGATTTCCGAAACGAGCATCTGGGTCTTCCCGTTATGGCTCCCGGTAAAATACGAGCGTACCCGGTTCTTTAGCACTTTGGCCTTGCCCACGTAAATGATCGTGCCTTCATGGTTCTTCATCAGGTAGCAGCCCGGCTGGTCCGGCAGCAATGCCAGCTTGTGGCGAATATTCTCCTGCGCTTTCTCTTGCTCCTGAAGCCGTTTGGCAGAATCGTCCATGCTATTCCTCCTCTCCAAGGAGATTGTATGATATTAACGTTATAAATATATACCATGATAATGAACCACACAAAGCGCCTCCGGGTTACACCGAAGGCGCTGTATGAAAGCGGATTGCAGTCTATGGCAAATCCTGCTTATTGATGTTTTGCAATGATGCCCTTCAAGGCTTCTTTGGAGTTCAGACCTACGACTTTATCGACAGGCTGGCCGTCTTTAAAGAAGATCATGGTCGGAATGCTCATGACGCCGAAGCGTGCTGCGGATTCCGGATTCTCATCCACGTTCACCTTTGCAATTTTTACATCATCGCCGAGTTCTGAAGACAATTCGTCCAGAATCGGAGCAAGCATTTTACAAGGGCCGCACCATGGCGCCCAGAAATCAACTACAACCGTGCCTTGTCCTTCTACTTCATTGACGAAGGTTTGGTCGGTAACATTGACGATAGCCATTGTATTCTCCTCCTCACAGGATAAGATCGAGTAAAGTGCGAATCATAATTGTCGAATGGGTCGACGAATTTAGTATACCACAATCGGCCGGAAAAAGTGAAATATACTCACCTAAAGAAAGAGGTTTTCACGGGATTTTTATGCAATCTTTACAAATGATTTGCGCATTGGGTATACTACTAGTAACAAGTCGGGTGACTGTCAAGTTTTTCGTGTTCGCACGGCATGTTCACCTTTTGAGGAGGCAAGCACCATGGATGTAAACGTACGCGTTAACGATCCACGGGAGCACATCAATGAAGAACCACGCAATGACTTTGGCGATTTGATGATGGGCTTCGTGGGGATGTTCGGTTTCATGACCATCATCTTTTTCGGATTCGTCATTATCAAATTCTTGGTCGGTTAATATTTGATGATTCCTTGTGCACAGATAAAAAGTCTGATCCTGCCGCGCTCCATGCGCAAGCGGGATCAGACTTTTTACGCTTCAAGGGACGTTTGTCCACTGTGCTCATGTGCATTTTAGCAGACGTCTAAAACTTCCCTCTCTGGTTCTCCCCGAACAAATGAACGACATCCACGAAAGGCGCAATCCGGTTCATCAACCGCTGCCCTTTGTGAAGCTCCTCGCCGTCCTTGCTCGTGAAGCTGAGATGCTGTTCCAGCCCGTCGAGCGGATAGTTCGACGTATAGAAGGTCGGCAGCCGGTTCATCCTGAAATTCAGGATGGAGCCGAGGACATGATCCCGTACCCACGGATTCAAATTCTCCGCTCCAATGTCGTCAAAGATCAGCAGGTCGCAATGCTTCATCGTCTCGACCATGTCCTTCAGCTTCTGGCCGTCCTGCATCATGGTCTTCAGATCTTCCACGAAATCGGGCATATAGACGATCACGCCCGAATGGCCCGCTTTCGCGAGCTCATGCATCAGGTAACCCATCAGGTACGTTTTCCCGGTACCGAACGAACCGGTCAGATACAAGCCGCGCGGGGACAAGCCGTTCTCCTTCGTATCCCGGATATATTTGAAGACCTGGTGCACCGCAGGTGCCCGCAAGCGGTCCTTCGCCATAATCTCCATGTTGTCGTACCCTTCGCTCAAGGCATGCTCGTCAACATAAAAGCTGCGAATCCGCTTTTTGATCTGATCCTCATTGGTTTTTGCAATCTGCAGGGAGCACGGCGCCTTCCGTTCATAGATCTCCACCGTGCCGTTCATCCGCTGGATATCCAGCTTGCTGAAATGTCCCTGGAAATCATTCGGACACCGGTCCAGACCCGGGCAAGCCTGGCAGTGGGCCTGGTCTCCCGCATATTGATACAGCTTGCTTAAATTCAATCGTATGACCCGGTCATCGATCTCCGGATATTCGCTTCGCAGTGCTTGAATCAGAGGATTCCTGAGCAAATCCTCCGTAATTTGCTCGGTTCTGCGCAGGAGCGCAGTACTTTTCATGCTTTCCAGCAGTTCACCAAGGGACTCCATCACCCGTTCCCTCCTCTCTTAAGCAGGATTTTCCTTATCCGCCCTTCTTGTTGCCAGCCTGCATTTCTGCCGCAAACCGCATCATTTCTTCGAACTCCTCATCCGATACGGCCTCCGCCTGATCGGACTCCAAAGCCACTGGAATTTCCGGCTTCACCTTTCCGCCTTTAGCGTATGTACGCGTGCGCTGCGAGGCTGCCTTCTGCTTGCCTTTCATCTTGGCTTGATCCCGTATATACTGAACGGCTTTCTCATAGCTGTTTACTTGCTTCAGCAGCATGTTGGAAGCGATGGCTTCCACGAAGTTGCGGTTGATCCGCTGCTCGCCGCCTGCGGCAATGAGCGACATCAAATAATGAATGAGCACGTTGATGACTTCGCCCGGCAGCTTGTAGCTCAGGTCGATCTTTTCGAAGATGTCCAGAAACTGCGCGGGAACCGAGCCCGGGAAGAACGTCTGCAGGAGCCGTGTATAAGGCTCGTTGCGAAGCATCATATTATATTGGTGAATATCGCATTTGGATTGGAACTGGGCCGGAACCTCGACGTAATATTCCATCTGTACGGCATGCTCCTGCGCAGGCTCGTCCGGATCGTCCGTCATCTCCTGATGCAGGGCAACCACCTTGCCCGCCGTAATCTGCCGCTTCTCCTGCATCTTCATGCCCTGCCTAAAGTGAAGGCTGGCTTTGTGCTGCAAATCGTCCAGGACAACCTCGCCGTGCTCGGTAAAGATGCCGTCCTCGTCAAGCAGGCGGCACAAATCCTGCGTGCTGAGATCGTACTTGCGTACGACGTAATTCACGATGCCCATCTGTTCATGGTCATAGCGAAGACGCTCCACAAAGACGCGATTGCGGGACTCGCGCGGGAATCGCAGAATAATGTCCGCGTAGTTCAGGCCTTCTCCCTGCGGATTCGGCGGCAGCATCGACTTCCTTGATACCGCTACCTCTTCCAGCGCCTGCTCCAGTTCATAATCAATGACATGCGTGTTCAACTCGAAAATATCGTAAAAGGGAACCGAGATGTTCTCCTTGTTCAGGGAAATGCCGGACCATTCCAGGGGTTCCTTGCTCCAAAGCTCTTCCCTCAGCGACAGGACGGCGAATTTCCCCACCTTGTCGCGAAGCAGCAGCGTCAAATGCTGGGTATTGAAGAACTCTGCCGGACTGAGCGGCGCCTGCAGCTCATATTCATAGACATGGTCGTCCGTTTCCGGGACGAACATCCGGCTGGTCTGCAGCAATCCTACCGCTTCCAGCTTGGAGGTTTGCTCAATGAGATAGCGGCGTCCTTTTTCGCTGGGCTCCAGCCCTAATGTCAAAAATAATCTTCGCTGCTGTTCTATGGCCGAATAGCCCACCTTCTCCAGCGGCACATGCGATACGAGAAGACGGTACAGACTGACCGCAAACGCGCCGACCATCGGTTGATATATCGAACCAAGCATTTTGTCGTCCAGGCCGCTTAAGCAGAAGTCACGGTATACGCAGTAACGGTGATTCTCTGTAAAATGTAAAAAATTAGTCATGCGCATCGTTTATGCTCCCCCTGTCGCCCAAAAATAGACTTCCTCTATTCTATCATAAATCCGATGCTCAGAAGTCGGTTCTTTCGCATCAAAAATTATGGAATTCTTGCGTCTGCCTTTTGGCAGAGCTTCCATAAATATAAATGACGGCCCCCACGTATCGAAGAGCCGCCATTAACATTACATTCAATTTGCGCCAAGCGCGATTAAAACATTCTAAACCCTTTAATACGCAATGTCTTAATGGTCCATCCGCTCATGTAAGCCCCGATCAGACCCGCAACTCCCGTTAAGTAATCCACCAACTGGAACGATCCGACGTGAGTCCAGAACGACATTTGGCCCCGATCCCACAAGCTGTATACAACGACCGGCAGAATGACAATCACGAACAGAAAGCACGGAAACCAGGTCGTCTTCATCAACATATTTAGGATAAAACCGATACCGAACATCATGACAAAAAACAAAATCATCAGCACGAGCACAGGAATAAATTGAAGCATGATCGCTGTTTTCACCTCTTCTTTATCACCTACGCATAGCAGCTATCCTACTTTATTGCAGCAAGAAACAGCACACCAAGCTTTAGCTAATAGCTAGTTTACTAAAAATCATGTCACAGATCAACGAACAATCGTGAATACATTGTGTCGGCGTTTGCCCTTCCGACTGCGCTTACAGTACAATATAGGAAGTTAATGCAAGCGGCCATCCGCTTCAATTATAACGAACATAATGTTTAGGAGTGATCACATGAACGAAGCTGCAATGACGCTCGAGGGCTGGTATGCGCTGCATGATTTCCGCACCATCAATTGGCCAGCCTGGAAAGCTGCAGACGAAGAAGTACGCGCATTTGCGCTGGACGAGCTGAATGCGTTCCTTGCGGAATGGGATGCCGTCGAGACCGCCAAGCAGGGCAGCACCGCCGTATATACCATCGTCGGCCAGAAAGCCGATTTTGTTTTCATGCATTTGCGCGAGAAGCTGGAAGAGCTGAACGCGATCGAGAACGCTTTTAACAAAACGACGTTTGCCCAGTTCACCACCAAGGCTTATTCCTATGTCAGCATCGTCGAGCTGAGCAATTACTTGGCCGGCTCCACCGATGAGGATCCGATGCAGAACCCGCATGTCATTGCCCGCCTGAAGCCGGTCCTGCCAAAATCGAAGCATATCTGCTTCTACCCGATGAACAAAAAGCGGGATTTGTCGGACAACTGGTACATGCTGAGCATGGATGACCGCAAATCCATGATGAAGAGCCACGGGATGATCGGCCGCGGTTATGCCGGCAAGGTCAAGCAGATCATCACCGGTTCCGTCGGCTTCGACGATTGGGAATGGGGCGTTACCTTGTTCAGCGACGATGCGCTTCAATTCAAAAAGCTCGTGTACGAAATGAGATTTGACGAAGTGAGCGCGCGTTTCGGCGAATTCGGTCCTTTCTATGTCGGCAACTTGCTCGATCAGGCTTCTTTCACCGACTTGATGAAGGTATAATTCCTTCTGCACATAAATGGCATATCAAAAAAAGGGATGCTCTTCCGAATGAGAGCATCCCTTCTTCTGTTATTCGCCGTCTTCCTCATCTTGCTCTTGCTTGCGCAAGGTTTCAAGATATTCAGCGGTGGCCCGGTCCCGGGCCCGCCCTTTATCCTTGAGGCGCTCAATGGCAGGAAGAATGAGAATGTCGACTTCCTGCTGAACGGTATAAGCCAGATCGTACCGCTCTTGCGACTCCAGGTAGGAGCCGACCTCCATCAGGGCGTTGTAGCGATCCAGTTCATCTCTTGTGAGCAGCCCCCGTACTTGAACGCTGCAATGTCTCATTTATAGGAACCTGCCTTTTTTCAGGACGAGCGGAATGCCTCCGATAATGAAGAGGTAGCGCAGATCAACCAATTTTTTCAGCTGGGCTGCTTTCCATCCCTGATATTTCTTATCCCCGACAACCGCAATGCCTTCGCCCCGGCCGAGGGAAGCAACCGTGCCTTTATTATGGAACTCGAATTTGCGCATGGACTTGTCCCGGATCGCCGCAACGATATTCTGGGCACAGCATACGCCCTGCTGCATCGCCATTTGGGCGGTCGGCGGATAAGGTCTGCCTTCTTCGTTAAAAATGAGGGAGTTATCGCCGATAATATAAATGTTCTCATATCCCGGAGCGCGTAAATATTCATCAACCTTCACGCGGCCTCTCATCGTTTCGAAGCCGGCCGATTCAACCAGACGGTTCCCGCGGATGCCGCCGGTCCATACGACCGTTGCCGCCCGGATCTCTTCGCCGTTGTTCAGCACGACTCCGCCCGGCAGGCATTCCTTAATTGCAATGCCCATCTTGAAGGTAACACCCTTCTTCTCGAGAACGTTCATGGCGTATTCCACCAGCTCGGGGGCAAACCCCGGCAGCGCCGACGGCGCGGCTTCTACGTTATAAATGTTCACCAATGTCGGATCGACGTCATACTCCTTGCACAGTCTCGGAATGCGGTCCGCCAGCTCGGCTACAAACTCGATGCCGCTGAACCCGGCTCCGCCAACCACGAAGTTGATGCGCTCTTGCGGTCTGCGTTCATTCTTATATAAAGCAAATTGATATTCAATATGCTCTCGAATCAATCGTACCGAGTTGATGCTTCGGATCGTCATCGCATGCTCTGCGAGTCCCGGGATCCCGAAGGTCTCCGGCTCGCCGCCGAGTCCAATGACAAGATAGTCATAGGATAACGTTCCATCTTCAAGGATAACCTTCTTATCGTGAAGGCGGATTTCCTGAACCGAGGATTTGACCAAATCGATTTTGAACTCGTCTATCAACTTGGATATGGATACCCGGGTATTCTCAATGCTGTCGGTTCCTGCTGCCGGCATATGCAAATGCGTTGTAATATAATGATAATCATGGCGATTCACCAATGTAACATCGGCCTCATTATAATTCAGCTCTTTTTGCAGCCGCTGCGCTGTCAATATGCCCCCGTAACCCGCGCCAAGGATTACGATCTTCGGTATGCTGCTCATTCTACTGCTCCTTCCAGCTTACTCTTTATATATACAGTATGGTACACATGTTAACATTCTGTGAAATTGCATCCAAAAAAAGAGAAGAGCCCTTATCAGAGCCCGTTTCATCATTTGACCTGATGGTTCATTACGGTTCAAAAACAGCTGTAATCCTGCGGTTTCCTTATGATTGCTGCCGTAACCAATCGATATGAGAACCCTGCAATGAACACAAGTTATCACGTTAATCATATGCATAAACCATGCAAATATCAAGAATTTTTTTGCCATTAAATATGCAAATCATTCCGCCATTTCCCCCCTTACTTGCTAAGTAAGCGCAACCATTCCAATGTTAGGTATTTTAACTCAATTCTCGACTTTTCATGCCGGTTCGGGACGATTATAATAGGTAAGGAATTCATGAATCAGCTTTATCCGGACAAGAACGTCTGTCTGATTCGAATATAAACTCATTTTATGGAGGTGCTTACCGCATGACAACGATGCCACAAGACAACAATATGACGGATCTTTTGATTATCGGTGGCGGACCTGCAGGCATGTTTGCCGCTTTTTACGGCGGAATGCGCCAAGCCTCGGTTAAACTTATCGAGAGCATGCCTCAGCTCGGAGGCCAATTGGCTGCGCTGTATCCCGAAAAATATATCTATGACGTGGCAGGCTTCCCAAAGGTTACCGCCCAGGAGCTTGTGAACAATCTGTCCGCGCAAATGGAGCTCTTTAAAACGGACATCCGTCTTGAAGAGAAAGTCCAAGCTGTGGAAAAGCTTGAAGAACGTCATTTTGTCGTGAGAACGAATCTGGGCGAACACCATGCCAAAGCCGTCATCATTACAGCCGGCGTTGGGGCGTTCCAACCCCGCCGACTGGAGATTGAAGGTGCCGAGAAGTACGAGAAGGCCAATCTTCATTATTTCGTCAACGATCTCAGCCGCTTTAAAGGCAAGAAGGTTCTCATCAGCGGCGGCGGCGATTCCGCGGTAGACTGGGCGCTCATGATCGAACCGATCGCCGAGCAGGTTACGCTGGTTCACCGCCGCGACAAGTTCCGTGCCCACGAGCATAGCGTGGAGCAACTGATGGCCTCGAAGGTGAACATCGTGACACCAACCGAAATCACGGAGCTGCATGGTGAAGATGCCATTACAAAAGTGACGCTGTCGCATATTAAGACCAAAGAGACGCAAGAGATTGAAGTTGACGATGTCATTGTCAATTTCGGTTTCGTTTCCTCCCTCGGTCCGATCTCCGAGTGGGGCATCGCCATCGAAAGCAACTCCATCGTCGTGGACTCCCGCATGGAAACCAGCATCCCGGGTATTTTTGCGGCCGGCGATATCACGACCTATCCTGGCAAGGTCAAGCTCATTGCCGTCGGATTCGGCGAAGCGCCAACCGCCGTCAACAATGCCAAAGTATACTTCGATCCTGAAGCCAGATTGGCTCCGGGACATAGCAGCAACATGAAATTGTAAAGGTTAGCTATTTCCTTAACGCTTCGACATACAGAAAAAAAGGTATCTAACGTTCCAGAGGGCGATGCGCCGCTCAGAACGGAAGATACCTTTTCTATTCTTCTTCAAACCATATGTAGAACTTGGTTGAAAGCTCCCACATTATATGCGTATCATGTCGTAAGTTATCTATTCTATATACGAAAATCTGATTAATGCAGGATGCTGCCGGAATCGGTGTCCAAGTTCCGTTTATGAATTTCGGCTAGCAGTAGAGTGATGAACTCTCGTTCCAACTTCAATTCAACAGCCATATGATAGGAATCGAGAAGCATCTCATCCGTCAACATAGCCATCCCCTCACACCCCTTCCTCATATTTCCTGAATCTATCATATCAGACATGCGAAAACGGAACAACTGTTCGCTTATCCACAACCTCTTGTGGAAATCCTGTGTATAATTTGTTGGTAAGTGTAAGAAACAAGGTCATATCAAAGTGGATTATGGGGATAAATGTTATACACAGGATATGGGGTAAATCTACCATAAAAAAATTGATCAATTATTATATCGGTAGATTACGGTTATTTTTTATTACCCTATTAAAAAATCATATAAACGACTTCTGTTGGGAATATTAAACAAAAAATTCAGCTTGGTCTTGTATTTACTTCCAAAATCCATATCTTGCCTTCGACGTCGAGTCCGTAATCGAATCCCAGTTCCCCGATCCCGGGAAAGCGCGATTCCAGGATCGTGATGCACTGTCTGGTTAAGTGGCGCATTTCATTACGCTTCTCCCTGGCATTGATATGGGGCAGCGACAGCCGCAGAGCATGGCGGCAACGAAGCAGCGTCCCCCCTTTGCAAATGTTCGTCACAAACAGCCCCGGGTTCGCGAGCCGACCTAGCATGGCCCGGAATTCCCATCTTCCTCTTTCCTTGACTACCTTAACGCGGTAATCCAGCGGACGTCCCTGAATTTTAGCCAGATGAATCCCCTGCTGTATCATGTAACGCCGTTTCAGTTTCATTCTGTTCAATACGTGCAACAGGGAATTCAATGTATCTACATGAACAGTACGCCTCTTATGGGTTACCAAGTATCCCGTTCCGTCTTTCTGTATTCGGATGACTCCGTTACCACCGGTGCCTACAATCGGCTTGATCACGACCATTTCGTGTTCATCCAGCATTGAGACCAGGGTATCCCCTCCATACGACTGGGTCGCCGGAATGTAGGGAGCAACCTGCGGATCGGTCAGCAGCGCTTCCGTCTTCAGCCACTTGCTGGCCAATTGTCTTCCCGCCATGCTGCTTTCGCCTCCTTTTATTCATGACATACGTTATCCTATTCTCTTATCCGCACTTTGTCTTGGATGATTGTCCGGGATCGTTATGCCTAATAATTTGACGCATTCATGGCGCGAAGCGAGCCTCCCTTTGCAAATGATGTGATCTATCGTATAGTAAGAGCAGAGCTTTGTCCGTAATAAATCCATCCATGGATAACCATAAAGGAGGCTTTGTCACCTTGGCAGCATTGTTTGAAGTTTTGTACTGGATTGCCATTGTCGGCATGTCGGTTGCCCTTGCAGCCATCACCGTTCTGATCTTTGTCATGGGCTTCAAGTTCATCAAAGACAAGCGCCGCGGACTCGGGGCCGGCTGCATCGTTTTCTCGCTCGTGGCTGCCGGCATGATCGTGCTGATGCTGAACGATACCTTCTTCTTCCCGGTATGATCGGATAGGAAGAACAACAAAATGCAGCTGGCCCCGCCTGCGGGAGTCCGCTGCATTTTTCATTTCTTATGGGCGGCAGCAAAAAAAGACCTCCACGACAATAGGGTCGCAGAGGTCTTTTATTGGTTAGATTCAGAGCACAGTCCCCGAAAACCCGCTGCTTAGCAAGGCTCTTCGTTCGGTTTGCCCGTATCCGTTGCCGTGCGGAAGGAAGATCCGCAGCCGCAAGTTACGGTCGCGTTCGGGTTGTGGATGGTGAATTGGCGTTATGCTTACGGAAGGCTATAAACGGCGTCACTACGCTATTCTCAACGATAGTAACGGGATTGATAATGCGCGATAGGATTAATATTCACGTCGCTAAATGACGGTGTATTACGATAATCCAATTGTACCCAAGTGATCGCGCGTTTGCAAGGCGTTAGTGGCCGAGTTATAAAATTTGGCGGAAAATTTTTCGAATCGGACTCCGTTATATTTTACCATATATTGGCTGCCCGAGTTATTTTTGATTCGCGGATTGTTCGGACACCTGATTTCGGGTTCGTTCGCTGCCTACCCGCCCCCCCTTTCGCGGGATCGACCGTTATGCATTCGTTATTCATCGGGACACTTGCGGATAAGCAATCCGCAATCCACTACGTATTCTCTTAACCCGCATGGTTACGCCATTTGTCCGAATACGTCCGATTATGCATCGTATTCATGCCATTTATACACGGATATAGCGTATAAATATGCGGATTGACCCCCTGAGATTTTCGAGGGCACGTCCGTCCCAGGCATGTGGCCCGGAAAATCGCGCATTTTCACAACGTTACACAATCCGAAGTAATCCGAAGTTTAGATTGCGCCGATTATGCGCGCTACTATGCGAATTATTACGCTAATATCCCGTTTCGGATATTGCGCAAATTGGACACGAATGGACATCGAATTTACTTCCGAATTCACATATTTTCATAGCGTATTAATCACCGAAAAGCCGCGCCAGTAGTCGCCCATAGTCGGTGTAGTCATTATGTGAATTCGCTCAATTTCGGCCGTATTCCGCCAGTGTCCGTCATCTCATTAAGTTAGCGAAAATCCGACTATATGTAAACTTGCGTATCAGCTCGAATTCGTAATTTCCTCGAAATATCTCCGCCAAGCATAGCGTTTTCTCCTTCTTACTTACTTTTCGTAAGTCAAACGTCAAGTTTACACGCAAATAAAAAAGCGAACCACAGCGCACTTAAGACGCTCAAATTACGTCATCCCCTTCCGCTGCAGCTCCGCCTCGATTGCGTCCTCAATTAAACGGTGCATACGCGCTTCGCCGTCGTTCTTCGCCTGCTCTAAGAAGTCGAGAACCGTCCCAGGCTCGCGCGCTGTTCCGCCGCTCTTGGCCGCCACATCATGCAGATATAGCGCGTAGTTGAATCCGTTATTAAACGCATTCGCTACGACGGAACCCGTAATACCGTCCGGTCCTACTTTCGGCGTCGTGTGGTCGATACGTGCACGTAGATTACCGCCGCGGCGACCTTTATAACGGCCGATTGGCGCAATGTTCGTCGCCTTCAATTGCCAGTATTCCAGCGCGTCCCCGACGCCATTAACTGCGCCATCCTGGACGGCCTCGCTCGCCTTATCCATCAGCTTCGCAAATTTAGCGAAGTCCAATTCGAACTCAATCGACATAGTTATTCCCTCCTACGAAAAAAAAGCGGAACCACCAGCGTAATAGTAACCGCCAGCAGTTCCGCATGTAATTAAATCCGGTCTAACACAAGATACCCCTGATTATCCGCATACATCGCTACAGCAACGCGGTCGCCAGCCATAAGCGGAGACATAACGGTCATCTCTACAACTTCCCCGCCATTAATCGTTACCTCACGCATATGGTCACGTAGATGCTCGCAAACAACAACGTCGTCCGCATCTAACTCAACCGGCATGTTATCGATTTTTATTCGGATGTTGGGTAACGGTGCAAGAACCGTCGCAAACTCGATATCAACATCGCGATTATGACCGATCGCTTTAATGACGTGTTTTAACTGGCTAAACCCTCCGCCTTCTATCTGCTCGATCATCTTTCAATTCTCCCTACATCGCCATTTCATACGCCAGCCTTTTCGCAATTCGCTCGATATCCGCTTCTTCGCGTACATGGAACGTATTGCCCGTTATAACGACGTTACCAGAACCGCCGTCACCATAGTTAGCGCCACTCTCGCCTCTCCAGCGCTTGGCCTCTTCGCGAGTTAATACGGCCTCACCGGAGTGCAGGCGTGCCTGGTAATTGTTGTATGGAACATTTCGCAAGCCACCGTTATGCCCTTGGAAGACGCCCGTTACCGAATCCCACAGCGATTTAGATTGCGGCGCCTGCATAACAGCCGGACCACCGAACATAGGCGTATTGTTGTCTGTATCGCTCATTTTCTGATTAAACTCGATCAGACGTTTAGTCTTCGCGGTATTACCGCCTGGGACTAGTTCGAGCAGCTCTTCCGGAAGTTTCAGTGAGTCCATAATACCTTGACGAACACCATCCGCTATTCCTACACCTAATTTAATCGCGGCATCAATAAGCGGTTGGGAATTCTTTAATACATTGGCTATGACTTCGGTAATCTTATCTGCGGCTGCTGTTACCCTCGCTTGTCCGCCATTCATCCACCAATCGTTAAATAATTCACCGAACTTATCGAAGGTAAATTCGATTTTGCTCTCCAACGTAGTCAATCGCTGCCATTCCGGATTGTCCGTAAAATTCGTCTTGATATACGCTTTCGCACGGTCAACCATCGATTGGATTCCGGCTGTAATCTGCGGGCTGTACGCCTCGATGAAATCCGCAGCTCCATTCGCGAGATCCTTAACGAGTGGTAATATCGGCATCATGCCCGCAATCTGCAGCGTTTCGAGTGCACCGCGGAATTGCTCAACCGCACCAGCCGCGTTATCCATTTTCTTACGCGCAACATCGAGCGCCGTAACCTTCGACATTTCCTCGCGGAACTCTTCTACGCCTTCCGAACCCTCTTTAAACAGGATCGTAGCCGCCCGGACCGCATCTGTACCGAACATGAGTTTAAGCGCGTGCTGCCGCTCTTGGTTCGTCAACTTCGCCATAGATTTACGCAAGGTTCCTGCGATATCGTTCAGCGATTTGATGTTACCGGCCGCGTCGAAGAATTGGTTTGATCCGTCCGCCGTCACGAGTCCTAGTGCGCGGAACAATTCGATTTGCTCGTCCGTTACCGGCTGCAGCGTTTGAAGCATCGTTTTCAATGACGTACCGGCGTCCGATCCTTTAAGGCCGCGGTTAGCGAATAGGCCGAGCGCAACGTTGACGTCTTCGAAGTTCATGCCGAGACCAGCCGCAACTGCCGACGACATCGAAAGGGAATAGCGCAATTCCTCGACGCTCGTTGCGGATGCGTTCGCCGTACCTGCGAGAATATTCGCCGCTTGTGCCGCTGTCATGCCGTCTTCCTGGAACGCGTTAAGTGCGGTTGACATGATTTCCGCAGCCGCTGCGAGATCCAGGCTTCCGGCTGTTGCTAGATTGAGTGAAGCATTCAAGGCGCCAGCTTCTACAGTCGCGGGAGTTATTCCGGCCTTAAGAAGTTCTTCTATAGCTTGTCCTGCCTGTAATGCACTGTATTTCGTTTGTGCGCCTTGCTGTAATGCCAATGATTGCATGCTCTTCATTTGTGCATCTGTTGCGCCTGTTAATGCTTGGATTGACGACATTTGTGCCTCAAAATCCATCGCTTTATTTAGCGATTTATAACCGACATAACCCGCCGCACCGATCGCCGCAACCCCGCCATAAAGCGCGCTTCTCCCTATGCTCTTACCAATACCGCCAAGAACATTCTTTGCTTTAGTGCCGAGATTGCTTAACTCCTTCTTTGCCTCCTTGGATGCACGTTCAATCGCTTTTAGCTCATGCGTTACATTGCCGGCACCCTTGGATACTTGTGACTGTGCACGCGATAGTTGATCGTTAGTATCCGAATATTGCTTAGTCGCCCTTTTCGCACGTTCGATCATTTTCTCAACATCGCGCAGGGTCTTCGTAGCACCATCGTCCTTTATCCGGATGCGCCCTTCGAGATTAAAACTCATCGGGCCGTCACTTCCTTCACCAACGCATGATAGGCGCGTTCAAGTTTCGCCGCTGCCCTACTAAGCGCTGCCGTCTGTTTCCGGGACTGCCGCGATCCAAAAGCAAACTCGCTATGGACACGGTCACTATTCGTCATCTCTTCCGCTACCTTCCCCGCCCAATATCCGAACCTCTGCACGAATTGAACTCCCGAATCTCTTAGTAATGCGGCATCCAACGTAAATTGTGCGTACTCGGCCGGAAACAGCTTGCGGAAATCATATTCGCCAGGTTTGCGATATGTCGCGATCTGCTCTAGCAATGGGAGCGCGTCAATAATGCGAATGATTGCTTCACCTTCCGCATCGTTTATCTCGTTAAGTTTCATGCATTACACCTCCGTATAAATGAAAAAGAGCCGTCCGAAGACAGCTCTTGAGAATTTTTATACATTAACTAACTTTCCAATATTGAACGGTAATACCTGTAGCGATAATTTCACCGGTTAGAAAATCTCTTTTCGTAGTAACCGACTGCGCATAGTGGTAACAGTCGGGATTGCTATCGAAGAACTCATTCACTTCTTCGTATTCAGTTACCTGAAATGAACTCTGTAGTATAGACTTACCTACTAAATCTTTTTGTTTAAGTGAGCTTGCATATCTCATTCTACATATCCCCTTTTAAGACTATTATTTTAATTGGTTTATACAAAACTAATCTTGAATGGTCCGTTTTAGGTGCTGTTTAATCACGAACATCGGCGCGTTTCTCCGGATAATGTGTTCACTTATCGAGTCTCCAAAAACCATTTCATATTCCTGACCAGTCTTCTCATTCCGCAAGGTAACCCGCCGCTTGTGACCGTACTCGATCGGCTCAATGCCAATTACCTTAATGTCATTCATCCGTAGCCATCACCCCCATAACCTGCTCGGCCACGTCCGGCATATCCGAACTCACTGTTATGACTTTAGCGCGGTATTTCTTCGCCAGCTTTTCCGCGATCGTGTAACCGAGCATTACAGATTGGATTGCTCCTTCCTCGACGGCCATGAACCGCGCTGGATAGTTACGTTCGAGTTCGTGGACCGGCTTTAACTGGTCGTTAGGAGCGTAGATTTTCGTGATTTCGTATCGAATTCCACCTTCCTCCCACATTTTGTGGTCGACGTGCATCGATTTCATTTTCGTTCATCCCCTTTTCGCAACTTGCGTATCTAAATAGCGACACCTTTCCGAATCCTCGTCGCGCCAAACCTTGCAACGAATATCCGCCCTAGTCATCGCCTGAAGCAAAACACACCCGCAATCGCTTCGAAAATAAGGACAGTAGTGCTTTGCGTCGGCTTGTTTGTCATTCATGTTCCACCTCTCTTTCTAACGCTTTAGAAGCCTCTTCTCAGCTTTCCGGTATAGACACCCTCCCCCGTGAATTTAGAGCCCGAGAACCCGCATCACTACACGATTTTTCACGCCCTAAAACGTTAGGTTTTGGCTGCCCAATACCGACGCCTTGCCCGATCTGCCGCACCTTGCTTCCGTCTGACCTCGCGACACTCTCCGCAATACTTCGTACGGTTCGACGTCTTAACAATCGGAGTTGAACAGCGCTCACATGTCGCCGTGTTCTCTACGCGGTTAAAGTATCGTGACTCTAATTCCGGATCTATCGGCAGCACAGCGCGTTCAAATTCCAGGCACCGCATATCGCCGGATTCGAGGAACGGTAGCGCCTGCGGATCTTCACGGAACCATTGACAGCGTGCCTGTCCGTTGGGTTCGTATCGGCATCCGTCGGTACCGGTGAAGGCTGCGCAGTGATTGCGGGCGAGTGTTTGGATTCTTTTTAAAATTTGGTCCCCCAAGTCTTGACCCCCGTTTGATTTCGTTGTAAAATTAAATTGGGATATTTCAAACTTTTTTACCGATGAGTGCAAAAATAAAAGAGACGATTTAAAGCGCCAGTTTTTTCGAATCTCTTGCGCGCTCGATCGCTTGAATAACATCTGGACCTGTTCCAAATGCTTGAGCGATCCGAACCTGTAATTCTTCTGTAACGGTCCTTCGTCCGCTCTCCACTAAAGAAATTAGCGCCGGACTGACGCGAAGTTTTTCGGCAAATTCAACCTGTGTCATGTCAGCATTGATTCTAACCGCCATTACACCCAACCCATCCATTTTACATTCCCCTCTCTTATTTAAATTTCTTACAAGCTAGTCAAATAAAAAGCGCAGGAACATCCGTTCCCAACTATAAGGATAAATGTCCGAGGTGTCGACAACTCTTCCACTCTTCTGTTAGAGGCTGATCGTGAAGGTTATACGTTACTACCTCGCCGGATAGTTCCTTCCCCTCCTTCTGCGAACGCCAACGCTTATGATTGTTCGGATAATACTGGCGGTCTAAGTCCATCGTCACATTCGTAGGTTTGCGTTTACCTCGTTCTTGCTTAATCCTGGCCCGATCTGCAGCTTCTATTACATCTCCGCGGACGGACTCTCCACGCGTTGTTCTTTCGTACAGTTCTACCGGAGAATAGAACGGGTATTCTTGCGCCTGCCTTTCGCGGTACCGCTTGAGCCTATCGTCATCATTGCGTTCGACTCGCTTACGAATGGCATCCTTTTTGAGACGGCATTTATCTCCGCATACTAATGCGTTAATAGCTGGCGACGTGTCAATAAATTCACAACGGCAAGTCTCGCAAACCTTTAGCCGACGTCTCTCCTTTTCTGACAGCCCTTCCCCGATGCATTCAAGATAATAGGAGTAGCCCAAGAAAGCACGAGCTCCGGCTCCTAGTGGTGGGTACTCTTCGTCCTCACCGGCTTCTATCTTGGCCTTATCGCGCAGTGACAGTCCCTTCGAATGATCTTCCGCCAATAAATAATCCGTAAGCAGTTCAAGCGATTGGCAGGCGTTAAGTGTACGCAGCTTAGGACGACGAGCAGGCTTTCTGTATTCCGTAACGTAACCGTCCGGCTGTGTCTCCCGAAAGTACCGATCGGAGATATCGGCCATATCCGCGGCAATAGCTGTCCGGTCCGTTTGCGAGGTTCCCGCATAAAGACGGTAGTGCTTCCTCTTTGTATTCGGCAGTGCAGCGCGGACTTCCGCCGGCATCTTAGACGCGTGTAATGCCGTGAAATGTTCGCGATGGCGGCGAAATACTTCTTCTCTTGTTATTGGCGGTGCGGCTGGCGCTAATGTGGACATGGACGGTTCCTCCTCTGATTTCGGCGCGGCGGCCGGGTATCATATTATCTTCTTCGAATAATCTTCATCGCAAAGGTATATGTTTTATATACATCTATCGCGATATTCTTTTGACTTGTGATATAAAGGTTTAACTCGTATATATTCGCTAGGAACGAAGTGACGACGCGTGAGGAATAGTGTTCTTCATCTATTCCGAAACAAGTCTTTAAGTTTTTCTTATTTCGTTCTATTCCGTTTAAAGGCGCGGTATTATTTGTTTCTCTTTTACACCTTTCTCTTTTACATCTTTCTCTTTTTACCGTGTGTACAGCGCATACTACGCATAGTGTGTCCTGTGCATACTAACCGTCGTGTGTCCTGTGCGACTTTCCTCTTTTTCTGCGTCTATAAACGGAGTAATCCGGTTTAATAACCTCTCCATCCTCGTTAACGATATATCCGTCATCGGTTACTCGCGGACAGTAAGACGGAAAATACCATTTAAAACGCCTTGTTCCTTCGTAGTGAGACGCGATCCGGATGATACCGTTCGTCTCAAGTATGTCCGCGAGTAATTTAACCCGCGTTCGATCTATGCGCAGCGACGATATGAGCGCTTCATAAGATAGGAAACACGCACCGAACCGGTCGTTATACGATCCATCTGCCCGCATGTGGTTACCGTCAATATACGATTGAAGCGTGAAATAGAACGCCACTATATCGCGAATCTCCGGTTTCCGACCCTTGTCCGCATATACAACGTCATATGCTTCGTTTATAATCCGTGGAAATACCTTGCGGACCAACTCGCGGTTATAGACCTCAAAACCTTGCGGATTGTCTAATAACGTTGTCTTATCGTTTGGTAACGCCTTTCTTACGGTTACAGTTTCGGTCATATCTGACGCCTCCCTTGCGTAAATTAGGGCGCCGAGGATGACGCCCTCTTTTTCTGATTTAGTTAGAAAATTGTTTGAGATTGGTTGAGCCACTCCTTATCTCTTCTCCGTGACCTGTCCCATCATCATTCGATATCATCTTGTATAGAGTCCAATCGACCAATCCCGATGGAGTAATGTTCCACGTGCGAATAACATACTCCTCAGAACTAGTGTCGACATAGATTCTTCGATAATCGAAATCCACTACTTCATGCTCACACTCCATCACAAATGATGCGAGCTTTAAGATCTCTTCTGGGATCTCATTATCAATTTCTTCATCGTCAGTTTCATCCCCGTTCTTACCACCTCCAATTAGTTCATCTATAAACTGATATGCACCACTGAGCTCTGCTTCTAGGTCACCAATAAGAAGCATCATTTCATATGACCGCTCGATGACGGTAGCATTTAACACCGGGTTCCCCTTTTCAAATCTGCTTAACGTACTTGCAGAAAATCCAATCTTTCGCGACGCACCTGCCAACGATATGCCGCGCTCGATACGTGCCATCCGTAACTTATCTCCGACCCCCGCCCATTCTGCTTCGTTTTCTGCAACGAACATTTCACGTTTTGCTGCGAGGTACCGCTCTAATAGCTGAGGATCATGAGGTAACTCTCTAGCCATTTCTATCTCTCTTGCAGATACTCCAACTTGGTTTTTGCCTTTGTTTCCGTCGATTACGTAAAATTCCATTGTTCATCGTCTCCCTTTTCGTTTTAATTTTTGGTTGTACTGTATTATCTACACTGGCGTACAGCGTTCGCACAATCCGGCGTAAATTTTCCTTCCTGCTAACATCAACGACGCTCAATTGAGTTCCGCACATTCTTCTTCGTTTTTTATCGCCTCCTTTTCGCGTTATACCGTAATATAGAAAGCTACGGACTCGATTCGCACACTTTGGCAAAAATTTAAAACTCTTACCCTATACGTTCCCTTTCGGGCGATTTCCGCACACCATTCCGCGAAATATTTCCGGCGTACACTAACTTTGACGAATGCCGATCGGAAACCGTACAGGCTGGCGCTAAATTTTATTGCTTACAATAACTTCAACAACGGCCGAACGCGATCCGCACAAACTCCGTTAAATATTTACTCGTACACATACCTCGACGTACAGAAAATTGGTTTCGCACATTTTCGCGATAGCTCCGCCTCCATTTACTTCAATGCCGATCGGAGGCATTTCGCACAATTCCCGAAAAATAATTTACAATTTCCCGGAACCAAACGTATGTTCGTTCGTATTACATAACAAAAGCGGACGAAGGTTGCCGCCTCCATCCGCAATTGTCTCTACGGCCAGCCTGTCGCCGTGATTACGCGATATTTTCCGGGAGACTATCACATCTCATATCGCGTTGTAAATCGATCGTCTGAACGTTTGGCGCCGTTCAGACGGTTAATCCAGTGTCCGCATAGCGATTCTCTACCGTTGGAGCGGAAGAGATACGGACGGTGGCCACGTTGGAGTCGCGGCCGATTCCGCGCATGGCGATCCTAACCGGTTGCCGCCGGTATGTACGCGGATAAACAAACGACACTGCCCAAGGTCACTTACCGATTCTTGTCCTCCTGTCATCAGCCGTTCGAGCGGCCGCAATCATCGGACTGAGCACTACGCTAGCGCCTCCTTTACTTTAAACCCAGGATTTGAGCGCGCTACTAAAAATGCAAGTAAATCCCCGCACTAACTCCCTCTAATCGACGTTTAAAGAGCTGCCGCGTTTCCTCGCTCCAATCAAGCTGTACCTCAGCGTGTTTGCCAATAACAAGCACGCTCTCCACCTCATCATAAACTTGAAGTTCAACACCCGGCATTATCGGGATATGGCGCACGGTAATTGTTCCACCGTCCCACAGCGACACGGCTTCTATCGTCTCCCTCACGACAGCACCTCCCGAATTATCATTGCGATGAACCACGCTAAGCCGCGGATTAGAAAACGTTGAGTCTTGCGGCTTGTCCGGCGAGTTGTTGTACGTTGGGAGCGTGATAATCTGTTGTTAAGCGTTGCCTGCATTATGCGTCACCTCCACGTAAAAGCCTAAATCGCGTAATTCCGATACCGTCACCTCAACGCAGCCGGCCGTGTAACCTGCGCAGATACTCGCGAATGTTTCCGGCAATGTTAGCGCAAGAACACGGATAGGAACGTCGATTTCCTGCTTGCGCTTGTTCTCCGGCTTCCATACGAGAATGAAACGGTCGATGCGGCGAGAATAACGGTAGCCTACCGGATACAAGCTGGTAACGAGGGATGGTACGTTCGATTCGTGGGAAACTTCTAACATAACTACATTAGTCATTTTGAAACCTCCAATATATTATTTGCACACTATAGTGTTAATTTGATTGCCTTTAGTATACACACTGTAATGTGCACCGTCAATAGCCTAATTGATATTTTTTACACTCTAATTTATAATTTTCTTATTGAATGGAGGGGCAGCATGGCGATTAAAGTTCATTTGTCTCGGATAATGGGAGAAAAGAGAATAAAAATTTCCGAACTCGCGGATATGACCGGCTTACATAGAAATGGTTTAACAAAGCTATATAACGAGAAAACTGACGGCATTAAGTTTGATACTCTGGAGAAACTGTGTCGTGCACTGGACTGTTCCGTTGAGGAATTAATTGAAATTAAAGAGGATGAGAAATAATGAGGATTCTAGGGGAGTCATTGCCGGGTTAGTCATGGCAGCCGTATTACTTATCGCAATCTACTTTTTTGCAATCGGATCATCGCCGAAATGAGTACGGAACGCGAATTACGCCAACTTTATCAAGACGTCCATTTCTTTGCGGCTGCCTTATCGGAATCGCACATCTCCGCTTTGAAGGAAGATCCGGCCGGAGTTTATTCCGAAGTTGAACGCGGATTTATCGATAGGTATACGGCCGATTACGTGCGCGTCCGTAACTTTGAGACCGGTAACAAGGCGTATTACAGTCGCGATACTGCGATGTTTAAGAGAATATGAACGAAGAAAAACGCCTATTTTGCCGCTAATATTTTGCGACAGCTAGGCGTTTTTATTGATCGGGAATATGTGATCACAAGGGTGGATAAATTGCGTTTTATTGAAGAGACGACCTTCATTTGGCAAATAATATTGTTAGTAAAGCACCCACTACACCGCCAATAATTGCTGAAGACGCTTCGTTTAAATTAAGTCTCCTTTGCTCGAATGTATTTATATACTTCAAGACTTGTTCAACTGGGAAGTCCATGAAATTTTCATATTGCATATCTATATCTTTCTTAAAAAAGGTTGATTCTCCATTTGCATAAATTTCCTTCATAGCGTTGTTATATTGCTGTCGAAAAAATATTTCGTCGCGCTCAAATCTTGATATTGATTGGAATAATTCGTTTAGAAGTACACGAATCTTGTAGTATCTTTTGATATTCCAAAATTTGAGGCTGTAGCTCTCTAAAAGCATATCCACCAAAACTTCAATCCGAATCCAGTTAAAGTTTCTTCTATTACTAATCTGCTCAAGCTCATAGTAATATCCTAGTTCACGAGCTATACTTAAATATATGGAACTTTTATATTCTTCTAAGTCTAATGTGTTATTTAGTTCAAAAAAATAACTATGATAGCCCCTTCTGTTTTCTTTAACTAATCGAACTTGAAAATCTTCTGATTCATAACTAGTATATGTTATTATGAATTCACCATGAAATGGACTTGGCCCCATGCTCATAAAGCTAAGAAACTCAGACTTTTTTTCGAGCTCATTCTGCAGGAACTTTTTAACTACATAAACTCCGTCTGACGGCTTGCAATCATCTTTTGGATTAATAAGTTCAACGATTACTACTGGAAAATAGTTATCATAAATAATGTACACTTTAAAATTTTCAGTGTAGGTTTTAGGTGGGTTTATCTTTCTATGTATATCCTCCTGAACTCGCAGAGGAATAAAAAGATCAAATTCTATTATCAGGTTACATGGATTCGGATAAATTCCATTTAATTTATTGTATGACATTTTATCTTCATCTATTTCAAGTTCATTACGGTACAACAGATTCATTGCCACTATTCTTTTAAATGTGTGGTTATTTTCGATTACAATATTATTGATATTACTACATGCATTTAAAATTCTCTCTATTTCATCAACGTAAGTTCGGTAATTCTCTTCCTCATCCTCGGGCTCAGTAGTTCTGTAAAAATGAAAACTCCCCAACCCAAAATATACATTATCCATTATTAAACTCCTCGTTTTATAATCGCTATAGATAAATGGAAAGTAACAAGTATGTAGGCTAGATCTCATAGAATACAATATTACTAGCTTCATCTTATCTGATTTGGAACTGACAGTACCTATGTATATCGAACTGGCAGAGCATTTTTTCTAAATAAAATAATCATATATCAATACCGAAATTTTACCATATTTCGCGATTCTTGTCCGCAAAAAAGAACCGCCCAGTTACAGGACGGTCTGAATATTCTTAGTATGTAGAGCTGGCTACTTATTGATCCTGTTTTGTTTACGGTAATACTCATGAAGTAAATTATTAATAGTTCGTGTCATAGCCCCTCGATCACTTTTTATGTCCTGATCCACTAGTTTAGTAATGTCATTACGTAACCAGAATGTTTTGCGTTTGTGAGTTTTCTCAAACTTTTCTTTCTTCTTTTGCTTGGTTTCAGGATCGTCTATCTCAACTTTTAACGGTCCTCCTGCCCGAATGCTCGTCGCAAGTAACTCTTCACGTAGATTTTTGTCTGACATGTTGTCCATCTCCTTTTTTATTCAGGATATTATTCTATCATACTTCCACTTATTTTAAAGTTTACGCTCTCACCCGGTACAAAGAACACTATTGAAGACTCCACAGTCTTCTTATCCTACGAAATCGGCCGTACTAGAAGGCGGTGTTAAGACGCTCTAGGAATACTACGATATGTTCACGGAGGAACGCGCGAACTTTGCCGAGCAAGAGTACATACTCTGAAATACTCTCGCTCCCGCTTCAACATCGCTCGCGGCGCGGCACTTATCTTGCTGACACAATTTCGTCTATCTTTATCCATTGCCAATCGCCAGGTCCTATTGCAAGTTTAATCTCTCTCCTATGGGTATGCAGAGATGTTACAATTCCATTTAACTTAACATCATCATATTCATCATATAGCATTATCGTAATCATCTTGTGCTCATTCAATGACTCCGCCAACATACACTCGATTAACTCAACCTCTTGAGAATCTAATATTGGCCTTTCTTTGCGCCCCTCTTCTTTACTTTTGATGTTTATGGCAACTTTGTGCTCTGGCAACATCATACGACTTGATTCCCACAGCCCATTACCTTCTAGCCTCTTTCGTTCTGTCATTTATAATGTCCTCCTATCTTAGCTGATCGGTCCAACGCTTGACCTGCGTCCGTTTTGGATACGGCTCGGATTACAATCGAATTTCCGTATTTATTTTTTAGGGCATCAGTCACCCGTTCAAGTGCCATCGATCGCTCCCGCCCCGAATCAAATAAAGACACTTGATATTCCGTATCCGGTGAAAACTGTGACAAGCTTATGCCGACCCGCCGAATCGGCAGGCCGTCCCAATACGCTTCAAGCAACCGGCAAGCCCAGCGATATACCTGATTCGTGATATTAGACGGGTCCTCCATCTTCATTTGACGCGAAAATCCCGTAGGGCGATCGAAGTCCGCTCCCATACAACCGACCGATACAACGTGCCCCATAAAACCAAGACCGCGGCATCGCTGACAAACCAATTCAGTCAGCTCAAGCAGTACAACCTTGATCTCTTCCAGCTTGGTGTAATCCCGAGGGAGGGTCATCATGTGTCCTACAGATTTAGGGTCAACACTGTGCGTACCTGGCCGCACTGGACTATCGTCGATTCCGTTAGCAATTCGCCAATACATTTCCGCAGAGATATCGGAGTTTTTACCGAACTTGCGACGCATCATCTGCTTTAACTTGGCGAGCGGCGTCTGAGCAACGCTACCGATCGTTGGTAGTCCCATTACGTTAAAGTGACGCGTCATCTTGCTGCCGGCCATAAACATACAGCTAACGGGCAGTTTCCAAAGCGTATCGGCCAACGTATCCTTTGACAACGTGTATATTCCGGACGGATTCTTCTTCGCAAAATTGTCGCAGGCTGTCTTAGCGAGGATCTTGGTTTCACCAATACCGAAACGCGCATAGACGCCGGTCGCATCCATAACATGACGCTGAATTGTTTCCGCCAACTCGACGGGCGTGCCAAATAGATGTAGCGAACCGGTCACGTCTAAAAATTGCTCATCGATACTATACGGCTCAACAAGATCAGTATAGCTCTTGTATATTTCCGTGATTTGCATCGAGACGTCAATATACTTTTGCATCCGCGGTTTGATGACGACGAGGTCAGGACATTTCGCAAGTGCCTCGCCTAGTCTTTCCGCTGTCGTTATACCCTTCGCTTTAGCGAGAGGACACGCAGCCAGCACGATTCCGGACCGTCTTTCCGGGTCGCCGGCGACTACCAAAGGGCGATCTTTATATTCTGGGTGGTCTGCTTTTTCAACGGAAGCATAGAAGGACTGACAATCACCTAGAAATACTACTCGGTTGGCAGACATCAGTGCATCCACCCCTTCTCTGCGATTTTTAACCCCAGATAAGTGTAAGATCTCTGCTCAATTTCTGCCTCGATTAATCCCCAAAGCATAGAGAGCTTATGGTGATATCCTCTACAAACAAATTCAACCTCGAGTCCAAGCTTCGTTTTTCGATTTTCGTACACCTTTAAGCCCTTTTTGCGCATGCTCCTACGTGCTTCCGTTAATTCCGCTAATGCTGCAGATTGTAAATGGTCGATCATGGCATTGGTCAGTTCTGGTGTCTTTAAGTCTGATCGGCAAAGGACTCCCCGGTCATGTTCCAGTACATCAAGTAATAAAGGTAATAACGTGTAGTCCTTCACTAGCTTGCTTTCGTCTGGTTTAAGCCCAATACTCAACATATCTATCCACCTCATAACGAGAACGTTTGTTTGTATTATATGCGAACATTCGTTCTTTTATCAATGTAAATTTAACCCTTATGTAATGTCATAACTTACCGCCTGATCCGCATAACCTTGAACGTTATAATTACAGTGAGGTGTTTTTATGTTTGTTGAACCGATGTTACTCGCAACCGCGCCAGCGCCGTTCTCAGATTCCCGCTATATATTCGAACCTAAAATCGACGGCCATCGCTTGATCTTCTCGCAGAAGAACGGCGCCGTTCGCCTATACACACGCCATAACAACGACTGTACACGCCAATATCCCGAAATAGCCGGCGCTCTATTCCCGCATGACATCGTATTGGACGGCGAGATCGCTTGCGTTGACCCGGCGACGGGTATTTCCGACTTTGAATCGGTTATGACGCGGTTCCAGGCGAAGAAGGCGGATAAAGTCGCGGCATTAATCCGAACTCTGCCGTCCACATTCGTCATCTTTGACGTGCTGCAGTATAATGGTAAGGATCTCCGCAAGCTGCCGCTTATGCAGCGTAAAGAAATACTCGCGTCTATTCCGTTACCGTCTGTCAGTTTCGGAGTTGTTCCGTTTATTGAAGGTGCCGGAGAAGCGTTATTTGAGCAGATTGAGGCGCAAGCCATGGAGGGCGTAGTGGGTAAGCGGAAGGATAGCGCTTATGAAACGGGGCGCCGATCGGATAATTGGCGAAAAGTGATAAACTGGTCGTACGCAGACGTATTTATCACCGGCTACCGCAAAGAGGAGTTCGGTTGGCTGGCGGCCGTACCTGCGCTAGACAACGCTAAAATGCGCCCAGCCGGTATTATCGAGCTAGGCGCAAATCCTACGCATAAGAAGGCGTTTTATAACGTTGTAAAGCCGTTGATTACCGGGGAGGACCGTAATTTCGTCTACGTTGAGCCGCGGATTAGAGCGCGCGTGAAGATGCGGAACTGGACGAAATCGGGAATGCTGCGGAGTCCGGTGTTCGAGAGGTTTATTATTTAAGACTTCCCAAGAGGGAATACGCAACTAACCCCCGATTTCCAACTATCTAAAACAAAGTCATTTGAGTAACATTTTCTGCCGGATCTTCTTCTTTTATGCTAATAATACCAAAGTTCCTTATATACTCTTTTAGAAGGGGATCGACGAAGGTGTACACTCCTTTATCTACCCTCGAAATTGTCTCCCTATCTATAAGGTTGGAGATGTTCGTACTAAACTGATTTTGTTCGTAACCAATGTAACTAGAAATAAACTCTAACGGAACATAAGATCCCTCGTAGGCGGCCATAGCCTGGAGTATTAGTTGATATTTTCCATATCCTGCCCTTTTTAACAGTGATTCAAGTTTGTTGCGTCTAACGTCGGTGACTACTCTTTTCTTGGCGCTCTCGTAATCTTCAAGAGTAAGGTGATTATCCTCACTGACAGAGAGCATTTCGCTGCCCAATATGTGGACAGGCTCTGGGAAGCCCACTGATAGCTTATAAACTGATTCAGATAGCGCAGGTTCGTAAGTGAAACCACATTTTTCGAACCCTTTTTTTAAAATCGAGGTTGTTTCTTCCTTTGATAGTCTAGGAATAGGGATGTCTCTTAACGTTCTGAAGATTGAGGCGTGATCCTCTTCTAGTTTTTGAACCGCGCCGGTGATACCTGCACAAAAGAAAGCAACTTTTTTCAAACCTTCTCTATTAAGCTTCTCAGTACACAACTTAAAGAATGACCCAATACCTGAGTCAGGCTTTACTCTATCAAGCTCATCGACAAACAAGAGAATGCCTTGCTTCTTACCTTCCAAAACAGGTTTGTAGCTTTTCTTAATTAGATCACAAAAATCGTTAACTAGATCAGTTACAGATTTTTTAGATTCTTCTTTATAGGAGCTTACTTTGAAACCGTATATGTCCAGTTCAAGATTAAATTTCCCAAAAAACTTGTTCATATTTGTTTCAAGGTCTCTCAATAGACCAGAAACAATATTCTGCGGAGTTTGATCAACATTCGCATCATGCCAAGCGACAATAAAATCGAATTTATCATAACCTAGGTCAATGTTTAATCGGTCAGCCAGTCTATTATCTCCGGTGGCAAGCAACTTCGCCTGGAGTAATAGGGAACTTTTCCCCATGCCTCGATCACCTGTAATGATTGTGTGTTTTGGGTTATCGTTTGCGGTTTGAAATAGCGAATCGACGACTTCATCTACTTGATAATCACGACCAGAAAACCTTTCTGGGTCGTCAACTGGTCTGTTCGGAAAGAAAGGGTCAATAAACCTTCTTTTAACTGACATTACTAATACACCTCTTAACTCGCATATTTAAACGTACAACTCTCGCGAAGATAACGCTTGTTCCCGACCCTAACGCTATTCTCCGTTACTTCCTCTATCTTTCCGCTGCCGATGAGCTCGTCCGCAATAAACACTACGATGGGTGTCCGATCGAGCATCGCGGTATAAAAATGTATATCGGCAGTCAGCGGTTTCATAAATCGTCCCATGACCGAAATTTTACCATATTACGACATGGTTGTCCGCATGAAAGAAAAACTTACACTGACCCGCGATAAGCACCAAGTAAAAGCGGCAGTATTTGAAGTCGAGGTAACGAACCCTAAAGGAATATCGCTAATTGGTCATACAGCTAGAAAAGGCGGAGGTGATCGGCAATCGGTCGGAGTAGGAAATGATAAATAATCTATCGAAGTTTGTCATCATAATGTATAATGTTAATAGATTCCTTATATTGGGAGTGTGTAAATGGGCTCAGAAACCGAAGATCAATTACCAATGAACCTCGATAGTTGCAATGTTATACTTGACACCGCAAAAACTATTTATAACGAAGAGTACGACAGATTTAAACAGATAGAAACGAAAACCGGAGTTGCAATTGGTTTTGTTGGCGTTCTGTTTGGTTTCTTTCTTACGTACTTAAACTCTGTAAAAATAACCAGCAATGATGTCGGTTACTTAATTTACACATTTGGATTAAGATTTATTATTATCGTTCTTTTGACAATAAGTGCATTAAAGTTCATGAATGCTATTAAGGTCGGAGAATTTGTTCAAGTTAAGCTTGACAGAATAGTTGATAAAAACACTGCACGCATGCCTCCAGAGGAAGTAACACTGTCTGTCGCAGCTACTTATCAAGAGGTAATCCAATCAAATGAAAAGAAGATCGACAGGAAAACCGATAAATATAAAGATGGACTAAAATTTATGGTCTACGGTTTCTTGCTTTTCTTGGTATATTTCTGTTTAGAGGAGGTCATCAGATATGTCTAGTCCGAACGGTAGTAGTGGCAATTTTTCTAATAACAATTCTAACAAGCCACCAAGTTTTGGCACTAAGCCTGTTACGAGGGACAAGTTCTCAGAGGGAAGTAGTAATAATACCCGCTCACCGAAACCCCCTGGTAATTCTAAAAAATAATGAAAGAGAAGCGCAGGCAAGCGGAGTAAAATCCGGTAGAGCTGCGCTTTATTTATAACTAAAGACTTAAATTTTTTGCGGATCTCCCCACGATTACAGCCGAAATCAACGCATATAAGCGCGTCGCAGGCGAGGCCATTTTCGAAATAGGTCGACGGCTCAAGTCCGTACGCGACGCAAAGTCGGATAGCGCTGATCCAAACGATAGGAAACTCGCACGACAACGTGAAGAGGCTGGCGGCTGGATTCGGTGGCTTGAGGAACACGTTGAGTTTTCGAGAGGACACGCGGATCGATTTATAAAAGTATGCCAGCGACTCAGTCCGGATGTCTTGTCGACAAGACACACGATCGACGCGCTGTACCATATATCAACGTTGTCTCCCGAAGACCGCGACCGCGAACACGCGCTTAAATCTGGCGATGTAAAAACGCCAGACGAAATGACCGTTAAGGAGCTACGCGAGGTTAAGGCGGCACTAAAGGCGGAACGTGAGGCGCGTGAGAAGGCGGAGGCGGACTACGAGACGGTACGCGATACGCTGGAATCGATGCGACATGAGCACCCGCGTATAGAAGTCCGCACAGAATACGTCACCATCACGGACGAATCCGCAGAATCAACTGGACCAAAACGCCAGGCGAAAGCGGTCGTACTCGAAGGCGGACATTAAGACGCTAAAGGAATACCACGCAATGGTTAGAGGTTAGAGGCGGAGGAAAAATGCTTTACAGACTAGAAACAGCATATACAAAAATTCTGACCGAATTGAGTTATTTCCCACGCAGTTCTTCTAATACTTAGTGATGTTGCGTTTCCGCTCGGCTGCTCAGAGAACATTCTTCTCATTTCTAACACTAGAGGGTGGTTTTCAAGAGCATGATAGAAAAAGTTATTATTAAACGCCCTATTGTTATCAATAAAAATTAATCCTAACCTTACCAAATTGTCTACCGAAGCCGAATAATCCAAGTAATTTTGTTTATTAATATCCTGAAATGGAAAAAAATTGTGGATAATAGGAATATGTCCACCTTGCCCGTCAAAGGCATTTAACACAAGACTCCCACAACCAATATTATTCCGGTTTGAAAATAGAAAACTAAGTGTAGCTGCATCCAGTGGAGACATTTGTTTAATAATTTCAACATACGATGGGTGTGCACCGCTTTTTTTATTTTTGTTCATTGAAGCAGCAATTAACTTAGCGAACATAGACCTGATCTCAACATCCTCAATATAATATTTAGCAGCTTCGAGGGCAGGCGCCACAATGTTTAATCGAGGCTCAACAATGTCTTCAGATGGGATTTTATTTAATTCTTTTTCAATATCTTCTTTAAATAACTTTATTTCATATTCTTTTTTAATCTTAGCCTTCTGAAGTGGAGAAAAGGCTAGATAAAAAAGGCTACCTAGTCCTTCACCGACTTCCTTTGATGATGGTTCTAACACATTTTTCGCAATATCAGTAGGGACTTTTATACTTTTAACTAAATCCTCAAGAAAATTAGCCATGTTTCCCCCTCCAAATTTCCCAACAAGTAAATTAAGCGTCCCATCTATCGATAACAGATTTACCCGTATAATAAAATACAATGATAGGTTCCCAATCAAGCTCCCCGTATATAAGTGTACAGTAATGGTTGGAGATTCTTAGCTCGAGATATATCTATTATCTTTTGTCCTATTACCGAAATTTTACCATACTTCGCTATGGTTGTCCGCAAGTAAAAGACCGCCCAATTAGCGGCGCAAGTTTACCGAAAAGTCGCGTCACATCAACTGTTTACTGGGTTTACGCTGATTACTTAACAGGTATATTGTTCCATTCCAGTGTATTGTCGCAAACTAAAAGAGCCGTATACATACGGTTAATCCGGAATTATAGCGCAGAAAAAGCGGACATAACTCTATAAGAGTATCTTATAGAGTTATGTCCGCTTCACACCGGCTACTCCACTCCATTATCACTTTTTACTACGTTCCTTTAAGGAAAACGCGAGAAAACCCAGTAACGACGCGGCTTTTCAGACAAGTTTAGCACTTTTTTGTGATAACCGTTCCGACGCGATTGCTTTTTTATCGCGAAGAAATTTGGTAGATGACTCGAACCATTGCAGATAAGCCATGAAGCGATTCCAAGACGTATCTCACGTAGGCAATTAATAGATGACGCGCTATCTCTTAAACGGAATCAAACGTAATATCCCGCAATGGAGTAGCAACGACAACATGTCCGCTTTAACCGAGATCCCCGCGATATCAGCCGCTTTATGAGATGAAGGTACGTTTACCCTCCGATCCGATTAAAACGCCTCTTATACGGCTAGAATCGTCAATACCGAGCGAAATATGTACCGAAAATAAAAGACGCCCGACCAACGAAATTAAGTTCCGTTAATCGAGCGATAATTTACAGATTATGATCTTCCGGAATAGCGATATCCCCGAGTTTATCGTATATACTCGAGTCTATCCGGTACTTCCGCGCTAAAGTGTATGGTATGGTGAAATCGCCGAACATATTATCTAAGACGGAATCATAGTCGACATTCTCAGCTTGATCGCGACGCCAAGAAATATACACCCCGTCATTTTCACCGCCTCCAACGTTATCGATTTTCACGTCGAGCGACACTTCATATACATCCGGATTTTCAAATAAAATCTTGGAGTACGCAATTAATGACCCGCCGGCCTTTTTAACGAAATCTTTTTCGTCCCAATATGTACCCGGATTGATTGTTAATTCAATGTACTGCCCCTCTAAATCTTCACTAGACGTAAATCTTCTAAATGTTTCATCTTTGATCGGTATTGCCATCGCGGCCCCTACGTTGTTCTCTAGAGCTAACCTGACGTTTTCCTCTGTTACTTCCGCGCTATGCCATTCAAATACAGGTTCATCAGGTTTGTGGTCCGGTGGAGCTAGTGGCTTGGATTCGGGTTCTTTCAATACTGGTTCCGTCTTAGTTGGATTCTCAATCGGTTCGGCCGTTTGGTATGAAGGAGAAGAACAACCCGTTAATATTATTATTACACAGATAAAAATAGAGACGACTCTTTTCACTAGGCAACCTCACCCTTTTATCCAAATTGTACCATGTACAGTAGTGAATCGGATATGAAAAACTCGCTCAAACATATTTCCTTTTAAATCTCCCCGCCTTCCACTCCGCCAATGCCTCCGCATAGCAATCGTGAAATACCCCCACCGGAGAATAAACGCTAGGCTTCGGTAATCCCGTCCGTAGATCAACGGCCTTAGTGAAATACCGATCGGCAGCCAACGTAATAACCTCCGCCTCAAGTTGACCGCTAAATCTACGCGTCAGCATCGCGTAAGTGTCCTCGAAATAGTGGTCATATAGGCTTGCGGTATCGTTTAGCGGCAGCTTGCGCAATGCTTTAGCCAGCGCGTGTAAAATGGCGTCGTTGTCGCTCTTATCTATTTCTCTTTTAGAGTCAGTAATACTTAAATCATTAATAACTTGTGTCGGTTTCTCCGTCTTCGGTTTTTCCACGTCCGGAATATCCGTATGTGGTAAATCCGGATCTGGATCGTCAATAATCGGACGCTCATAAATAACCGTCTCCATTCCGGTTATTCGGTTCGCTTCATCGCGCGTCTGCCGGCGCTCTACATAGCCGCAGGTCTCGAGTTCTTTTATCGCGGAATATACGGCGTCACGTCCGTCCTTTGAGCGCTTGACTAGGTCCGCAATATACACGCGCCAGTTAGACGGTTTAGACAGGAGATACGCGAGCAGCCCCTTCGCCTTCCACGTTAGACGCTCGTCCGATAAGAAGAACGGGTCCAGTATCGTATAGCCGCTTTCGCGTTTCTGAACACGGACAATGCCGCCAGATGGCTTCGTCATGATTGCGGCCCTTTCTTGCGGATGAACTTGTTAATCGGCGTGTTCTGATCGTGGCTCAAACGTACGTCGCGCGTATCCATCTGCACATAGCGACGCATCGTACGCACGTCTTGCCATCCGCCCATTTTTTGCAACGTGAAGAGATCCGCACCATTCAAGACCATTGAACGCGCCCAGGTATGGCGGTATACGTGCGCTGTCATTTTCTTACCTTCTATGCCGGCTTTCTCTCCGTAATATTTCAGCCGCTTATTAAAGTGATTCGCAGTAACCGGATCGCCGTAACACGATAGAAATAATCGGTCAGTAGTGAAATGTGCGCGGTTCTCATCGATAAGTTGCAGTAGTAATTTCGTAACCTGTGCGGAGATTGGTACGAGACGTGGCTTCCGGTTCTTATTCCGATCGCCAGGTAACGTAATGAATCGCGTCTGAAAATCAATATCGGCCGCCCGAAGACTAAGCATCTCAGATATGCGGAGTCCAGAGTCGAGCATCAAACATATTGCGACGTAATCGCGGAAGCCTACGAAGTCACGACGATCCGGTTGCGCAAGAATAGCCGTCACCTCTTCGTCTGTTAGTCCGTTTGTAAGGTCGACGTCCTGGCGCAATAGCTTAACCGGGCCGGCTGGGTTTACCTCAATTAGTTCATCACGTTCTAATTGATTGAACAGCGCTTTTAACGTCCGCAGACGGATATTAATCGTAGTATCTTCCAGACCAATACGTTGCTTGTCCGAATTTATGTATTTATGTCCGTCGTATCGGCGCGCATCATGTTTCATGTAGAGTACAAAGTCACGTAAGATTGCGGCTGAAACGTCTTCGATATACTCTGCTTCCGGATGGTTAACGCGTAGCCATTTAACGAAGTATCCGTAATGCTTTTCGTAGTCCCTTATCGTACGTTTACGCAGGCCCTCCGCCCTCTTCGCGCTGATTGCCATGTCGAGGGCTTGTTCTAGAGTTAATTGCGGATAGCTCTTATCGGTATTGATTCGTTTCGTGCGCTTTTTTAAAGACATAAAAAACGACCTCCATAACGGTTTTTTACCGTCATAAAGGCCGTGATCCACAATCCCAAAACGCTAATTTTAGGGTTGTGTTTATTCCATATCGCGATTGAGGACTGCGTATTTACCGGTACAATCCGCAATCATGGCGCCTATGCTTCCGCAAGGCTTCCGTTCGTCACATCCGAAACCGTTAGCGCCGAAAACCCGCTGCTTAGCAAGGCTCTTCGTTCGGTTTGCCCGCATCCGTTGCCGTGCGGAAGGAAGATCCGCAGCCGCAAGTTACGGTCGCGTTCGGGTTGTGGATGGTGAACCCGCCCGTCATGCCGGATTCCTCGAAGTCGATTTCGAGACCGTTCAGGTATTTCAGATCGTCCTTCTCGACAACGACTTTCATATCCTGCAGGTCCATATATACGTCCGCTTCCGTTTCTTGATCATCGAAGCCCATTGCATATGAAAAACCACTGCATCCGCCGGCAGTGACACCCAGTCGAAGGAACATATTGGGCGTTTCCTGTTCAGCAAGCATTTCTTTCAAACGTTCTGCAGCTGTTTCGCTGATTGATATCATAGGTCACCCTCCTTTTCGTTCATTCTTTAAGTATACTCCTCTTCGCGAATTCGCTCAAGGTTGAGATGATGGCCATTTTACCATATGGTCAATAACCTATTTCAATTCCTCTATAAGTATTGCTACCCCGAGGGGTCAGGTTTATAATAGGGAAGGAACATGGGCGGCAACTGTTGGATAATTGTCACATCCCCCGGCTAAAATGCGGCAAAGGTTATGGCTGGTCCACAGTTGTATATTTTTTCACAAAGTCATTTATTTATTCAGCCCATTTATCGATTTCGTTGTTACACGACTATAAACGGACCGTTCCCCGCGGGGAGTGATCCACTTTATGATCACTTGATCTGCCGAGTATTCGGAAAGTCAAAGTGTGAACAGGAGGATTGAACATGTCCACGATTGTGACACCATTTACCGATCAGAGAATGGCCGAGATCGTTGCGAAAGTCCAACGCGGCGAACGCCTGAATCTTGAAGACGGTGTGTATTTGTATCAAACCGATGACCTGCTGACCCTCGGGCAGCTGGCTAATGAAGCCAATTTGCGCAAGAACGGGAAAAAGGTTTACTTCATCGAGAACATGAGTCTCTATTTTACCAATGTATGCGAATCCCGCTGCGCTTTTTGCAATTTCCGGAAAGACCAAGGCGAGGAAGGCTCCTATACCCTCTCCGGCGCGGAAATGATTGAGTATGTGGAACAGCATATTCACCCAGGCATCCGTGAATTTCATATCGTTGGCGGACATAATAACCATGTCCCGTTCCAGTACTATGTAGATTCGCTGAAGGCATTGAAGGAACGTTTCCCTGAAGTTACCCTGAAAGCCTATACCGCGGCGGAGATCGAATTCTTCACCCGCATCAGCGGACTCAGCACGAAGGAAGTGCTGCAGGAGCTGCAGAAGGCAGGTCTTCAATCCTTGACGGGCGGCGGAGCCGAAATCTTGTCTGACCAGTACCGTCAGAAGATGAAGGTGGATAAAGCCAACGTGGATCAATACCTCGACGTTCATCGTACCGCGCATAAGCTCGGCATGAAGACGCACACGACCATGCTGTACGGCTCGATCGAGAGCCATGAGGACCGGATCCGCCATATGCTGCAAATTCGGGATCTTCAAGATGAAACGAACGGATTCATGGTATTCATTCCGCTGTCCATGCAGCCGAAGAATAAGAATGCGGGCATCATGCGCCGCAATTCGGCTTACGAAGATTTGAAAACCATTGCCATCAGCCGATTGATGCTGGATAATATCGACCACATCAAGGCTTACTTCATTAATATCGGGCCTCAATTGACGCAGGTCGCTCTCAGCTTCGGCGCATCGGACGTCCATGGCACGATCCTGAAGGAACGCATCAGCCATGCCGCAGGAGCGCTAACGCCAGAAGGGCTGACCCGCAAAGAGCTTGTATGGCTCATCCAAGGCGCCGGCCGCATTCCGGTCGAACGCGATACCTTCTATAACGAGATCAAGGTTTACGAATAAGTCATACCAGCAAAGACGCAAGCAAAGCAGACGTTCCAAAAAACGGAAAACAGGTTAAAGAGATAATATAGCGTGGGTAACCTAAGCCGCTTTCAGCGGCGTTTTTCTTGCGAATCGGCGCTCACCTTCTTATCTCTTGAGAAAGGAAGAAATTTATGAAAAAGCTCGTCATTCTCGGCGGAGGCTATGGTGGTCTTGCCCTAATTCAAGAATTGTTCAGCGGCTATCTTCCTCCGGACGTGGAGGTCGTGCTCATCGACCGCATGCCGTACCAAGGACTCAAAACCGAATATTACGCGCTGGCAGCAGGCACCGTGGCCGATACCGCTGTTCGTGTTAAATTCCCGGTGTATGACCGCCTCCATGTTGTATACGGTGAAGTCCTATCCATTGATCTTGAGAAGAAGCTTGTGAACCTGACGAACAACGATCCAGTGGAATACGATCAGCTGGCCATTGCCCTGGGATGTACGGACCGTTATCATGGGGTACCGGGCGCTGAAGAATTCACGTTCAGCCTGCAATCTTTTGCGGCATCCCGGGAGACCTATTTGAACCTGAACAACCTCAGACCTTATGGTCAAGTTCATATCATTGGCGGAGGCTTAAGCGGCATCGAGCTCGCTGCCGATCTTCGGGAAAGCCGGCCTGACCTGAATATCGCCATTTTGGACCGGGGACAACGGGTGCTTTCTTCTTTTCCTAACCGTTTGTCTGCTTATATTCATCGCTGGTTTGAGGAGCACCACGTGGACATCCACAGCGGCGTATCCGTATCCCGAGTGGAGAAGGACGCCGTGTACAATCTGGATGTGCCGATCGCAACCGATCTGGCGGTATGGACCGCCGGCATTCAACCCGTAAAGGTCGTACAGGATCTGGATCTGCCAAAAGACCGCAGCGGACGCATTCTGCTAAACGAGTGGTATCAGGTTCCGTCCCATCCCGAGGTATATGTGATCGGCGACTGCGCCAGCCTCCCCTTCGTCCCGAGCGCGCAAGCGGCAGGGGCTCAGGCCGAGCAAGTGGGACATGTCATGAAAGCTTTATGGCGCGACGATACGCCTAAGGTATCTCCGCTGAAGCTGAAGGGAACGCTGGGTTCCCTCGGCAAACATGCGGGCTTTGGACTCATGGGCAGCACGTCGGTCATGGGCCGGGTACCAAGGATATTAAAGAGCGGCGTGCTCTGGAAATCCAAGCGTCATTACTAGTCGGATGGTTACGGGCGCTTATGATTCTACTGGGGAGGGACGCCGAGGAGCGAAAGCAGAACGTTAGCTTTCCTCTTCACCGTCCCGAAAGCTTTCGAGCTTGCGGATGACAACCTCAAGCAGCTCTTCAGCCGTAGGGGCTTCAACCCAATCGCCATCCACGTAAGCGAAGGGCATCAAATAGCACTGGCCGCAGCTGGTCAGGCAGCCATATTCGATGACCTGGCAATCGTACTTGCCTTCAAGCGTCTGCAGCACTTTATCCGTGCCGAAATAGGAATTGCTTGTGCAAAACTCAATGATAATGGACATTGTTATTAGACCTGCCTTAAGATTGGCATTTTATTTTGCCGGTTTATGTACTATAATATAGGGAGGAAAGGAGTTGAACAAGATGAGTGAAAACACGCAAACCACTGTATATGATGAAGTGGCTGAAGTGCTTGATAAACTTCGTCCGTTCCTGCAGCGCGACGGCGGTGACGTGGAACTGGTTGACGTTGAAGACGGCATCGTTAAGCTGAAATTGATGGGTGCATGCGGTAGCTGCCCAAGCTCCACCATTACTCTGAAAGCAGGGATCGAGCGCGCCCTGGTTGAAGAAGTAGAAGGCATCCAAGAAGTAGTTCAAGTATTCTAAATCTTCTTTAACTATAAAGAGTCTTGGTTTCCCTCGCGGGACCAAGACTCTTTTTTTTGAGAGAAGGTATAAGTTTTCACCGAAGCGTTAGCAATTCTTGAATCGCATTATATGTTATGGGTCCCCGCAAAGTATTTGGAATAAGTTTCGAAGCACAGACTCCACTTTGTGGGGTTGTTTTATTCCGGCTTGATTAACGGGCGAATCGGGTCCAGCCCGCCGGATATATCCATAATATTGCCGGTTATGAAATCCGATTTATCCAGGCATAAATATTCGATCACCCTGGCGACGTCCTCACCGCTGCCCGATCGTCCGCGAGGAGTCAACCCGTCCTGAATGCCGGATACTTCATCGATGGTTTTCTCTTTGTTCGCACCGCGGATATCCCCCGGACAGATCATATTCACGGTGATCCCATACGGCCCCTCTTCCACGGCCAGCGTCTTCGTAAAGGAGACCAGGCCCACCTTCGCAGCCGCGTAGGCGGAGCGTTGAGGCCATGCGCGGGCTTCACCGGCATGCCCGAAACCAAAGTGGATGATGCGTCCCCATTTTTTCTCCCGCATGGCAGGCAGAACGCGATGGTCCAGCAGCATGACGCCGGTTAAATTGCCATTTACCATATGTACGATTTCGTCGCGGCTGTACTCCGAGAACAGACGGCGTTCCCGGATGAACGGTCCAGCATTGTTAACCAGGATATCGACGCTGCCCAGCCGCTCCTCCGTCTGATCCACCAATGAATACAGCTCAGGCTCGCTGGCGATATCGGCTTTAATTGCGATGGATTTCACGCCAAACCCCTCGATTTCACGGGAAAGCGCCTCCGCTTCATCCTTGCTGTTCACATAATTTATGGCTATATGACATCCCTGCCGGGCTAACGACATTGCCGTCATTTTTCCCAAACCTGTCGCACTGCCTGTAATCAGCGCCACTTTTCCCTTCAAGGCTTTCCCTCCTCAGATGGATATCCTTCCTTCAGTATAAAAGATTTGATAAGGCCGAACAACTTGCTTCCGACCAGGAATGGCCATTCGACAGAAAAAGAAAGAAAAAAGGGCCTATCCGCAAAGACCGATGGGTCTCTTGGATAATGCCCTTTCTTCACATATACGATGAATTCATATACTACATATCGAGCTTTACTGCTCGAATTAGAATGCCGGGATGACGGCACCTTTATACTCTTCTTCAATAAAAGTTTTCACGTCCTCGGAAGTCAGCGCCTTCGCCAGTTTTTGGATGGCGTCGGAGTCCTTGTTGTCCGGACGGGCTACCAGCAGGTTGGCATAAGGATTGTCCTTGTCTTCGATGAAGAGCGCATCCTTCGTTGGGTCCAGTCCCGCTTCCAGCGCGTAGTTCGTGTTGATGACAGCCAGATCCAGCTCATCCAGCATACGCGGCAGCATGGCGGCTTCAACTTCCTTGAACTCCAGGTTCTTCGGATTTTCCACGATATCCTTGGCGGTTGCTTCCAGCTTGCTTTCGTCGTTCAGCTTAATCACGCCGTTCTTGGACAGCAGCGTCAATGCACGGCCAGCATTAGAAGGATCATTTGGAATGGCTACAACCGCTCCATCCTTCAGGTCATCCACAGATGTAATGGTTTTGGAGTACGCACCCAGCGGCTCCACGTGCACGGCGATCACGGACTCCAGGTTCAGCTTGCGCTCTTTGATTTCGTTATCCAGGTAAGGCTTGTGCTGGAAGAAATTCGCGTCGATTTCTTTGGAATCCACTTGCGTATTCGGCAGCACATAATCCGTGAATTCTACGATTTCCAGGTTTACGCCCTCTTTTTCAAGCGCAGGTTTGATATGCTCGAGAATCTTGGCATGCGGTGATGGCGAAGCCCCTACTTTCAAGGTTACGGTCTCTTGACCGCCGCCTCCCGTTGTTCCCCCTGGCTCGGATGCGTTATCCGCAGGCTTGCTGCCGCATGCAGCCAGCACCGTAACCAAGGTCAAGCTGATCAATGCCAATGTCCATTTTTTCATTCTAAAACTCTCCCTCCGAAAAATATATTATCTATATATTGTCTTTCTTGAAGCCTCATCAATCCGTTATTTTCTTGTAAAATGCCGCACCAGACGATCTCCTGCCATCTGCAGCAGCTGGACCAGGACAATCATCAGCACGACAGCCAGAATCATGATCTCGGTCTCATAACGGTAATAGCCATACTTGATGGCCAAATCCCCTAAACCGCCGCCCCCGACTTGACCGGACATCGCGGTGTAAGATACCAGGGTTACAATCGTGATGGTCATCCCGGCAAGCAGGCCCGGACGCGCCTCCGGAAGGAGCACCCTCCATACGATTTGGCTTGTCGAAGAGCCCATGGCATGAGCCGCCTCAATCACGCCTTTATCCACTTCATTCAAAGCCGTTTCCACGAGCCTTGCAAAGAATGGAGCAGCGCCGATCACCAGCGGCGGAATGGTGCCCAGCACGCCGTACGAAACGCCTACGATCGACTTCGTAATCGGGATCATCGCCACGATCAGGATGATGAACGGAACCGAGCGCAGAATGTTTACAATGAACGACAGAATCGTGTAGCCGAAGCGTACCAACCCGGACGTGGACCTTGCGGCCATGTAGAGCAGCACGCCGACAGGCAGTCCGATGATGAAGCTGAACAAGGCCGAAGCTCCCAGCATCCGCAGGGTATCCAATGTTGCCGTCCATATCTCTTTCCAGTCGATCTGGGTAAAATCAAGTCCGAACATCAATGAATCACCTCCACGTCTAGTCCTTGTTCAAGCAGCTTCCGGATCGTATCTTCAATCGAGCGCTCTTCCCCTTCGAAACGGACGATGAGCTGGCCGTAAGGCGTATCTTTGATCGTAGAGATCGTACCCTGCAGAATCGCAAAATTCACGCCCGTCTCATGAACGGTATGCGACAGGATCGATTCGTACGTTTTCGATCCCAGGAACGTGATTTGAACCGCTCTTGAGGGGCCGTTTACCTGACCCTGCATAGCCAGCCGCAGCGCTTCGCCGCTGTCCATCTCCTGGCGGATGAATTCCTGCGTCACTTCATGCTTCGGCTTCAGGAACACTTGCGTTACCGGTCCTTGCTCTACGATGCCGCCCTGATGAATAACGGCGACCCGGTCGCATATGCTCTGAATGACATGCATCTCATGGGTAATCAGCACGATCGTCAGATGAAACTTTTTGTTAATGTCCAGCAGCAGGCGCAGAATCGAATCCGTCGTTTGCGGGTCAAGGGCCGAAGTGGCCTCGTCGCACAGCAGCACTTCCGGATCGCTCGCGAGCGCTCTGGCGATGCCCACCCGCTGCTTCTGGCCCCCTGACAGCTGGGACGGGTATTTGTCGCGATGCGCCTCCAAGCCGACCAAAGCCAGCAGCTCGGATACTTTACGCTCCAGTTCGACCTTCGGCGTCTTGATCAGACGCAGCGGAAACGCAATGTTATCGTACACCGTCGCGGAAGACAGCAGGTTAAAGTGCTGAAAAATCATACCGATTTTACGGCGCTCCGCCTGAAGCTGCTTCTTGCCGAGCGACGTCAAATTTTTGCCGTTCACCCACACCTCGCCCGAGGTGGGACGCTCCAGTAAATTGATGCAGCGGATCAATGTACTTTTCCCTGCACCGGAGTGTCCGATCACTCCGAAAATTTCTCCTTTTTCAATCGACAAATCCAATTCGGACAACGCAGTTGTTAATGACCCGGCTTTTCCGTACTGCTTCGTCAATTGCTTGAGCTCAATCAATCCGATAATCCTCCTTTTTCCTTAGCTTCATATCTATTTACCCAAAAGAAAAGAGCCTCTTTTTGTAGAATCAAAAAGGGCCCTCTTTACGTAAAAGTCAACGCCTTTTCTCATCTGTCAAAGCTGAAGGTATCCCATAGCTTTGAAGGAATTAGCACCATGTCACTTCAAGCGTCATCGCATTAAGCAATGGTACGCAAGAAGTCGGTTGCCGGGCTTCATCGGGCCTGTCCCTCCGCCTCTCTCGATAAGAAAACATCGATATGAAATTTTTCCGATTAAATTGATCTGATTTGATAACATGTAATGAATGCAATAGTTAGTATAGATTCTTTTCAGGCTTTTGTCAAAAGGAATTTCATGGCGATTTTGTGCCTAAGCCCGCACACCATTTTCAGTCCACAGCTTGTTCGTATATTTATACGAGGCGGCCAGGCTGCGGCATACCATATCGATGCCCTGTTGGAGATCGTCCAGGTGCTTGTCGATATCCTCCAGCTCGATTTTGTCGGACAGTCCTTGATGGCGCTGCCACAAATCATCCTGCATCTCGGAGTTCATGTAGTGAATTTCAGCATTGCGCCTTTTGCGGAGCGCGTTCAGCGGTGCTTTGTAGCGATCCTTGATCGCTTCCAGCTCTTCAGCCAGCTCACCGTGGGCCTTAAGATATTTGAACTGCCGCAGGACCGTAAAATAAGAAAAATGCGCCTTTACCTTGGAGGTATGCAGATCAAACAAATCGTTCAGCACCGTGCCCAGCTTGTCAAGGATCGAGAATACGCGGATGAAGCCGTTTTTGTAAAAATACACATATCGTTGATATTCCCCTTGCTCCTGAATCGACATATCATCGATGTAACCCGATTTGACCGATTGACTGAAATGCTTGGCCGCATTCCAGCTCTGCTCCAGCTCATCCAGGGAGACGATCAGTCCCCGGGTCCAAATCTCCAGCTTGCGAAAATCATGCGTCGGATCTTGATTTTTATCCATTTCCTTCTGCAGCAGCCGGGTTGTCTTAACCATCGATTCGATGGCTTCCTCAAGCAGGCCGTTGTTCTGCCGGGGCTGTTCCCCAAGTAACATTCGAAGCATGGCGGTACCCCCTCGCGTCATCAGATTAATCTTGGTTCTTGATCTCGATAGTGCCAATGCCAATATAGTCATTCCAGCGCTCAGCGGCCGTCTTCACGGCGATATCCTCGCGCGGGGGCAACTCATCCGGATCGCCATCAGGCCCTTCGGCATCCCCTTGACTGTCATCATCTGCTGCGCCAATCTGGGCTCGTCCTGTTAGGATGCCCCCGAAACGGGAAGACAACTCCATAGCATGGAGCGACTTGTGATTCTCCGGTGTTATTAAATATAAACAAATTCGTTGCCTTATCAAACCTTTTCGATACGGCTGCCGGCAGCACCTTTCTATACAACAAAGCCCTCGAACTCCGGTCCGGGGACTTTGCATGCAAGAATGCCATAGAATATTAAATATCTTTGCGGATTAATTGGCGTTCTTCCTTATACGATCTTTTCGCGGGGCACGTCGTGGCCCTTCCGTATTTCAGCTTCGAGCGGCTTGCTGAGCTGCCATACCCGGACGCTTAAATAACACAGTACGCCGAACAGCGCCGAGATCAGCAGCGTATGACCCAGTGCGGAGAATACGTAAACTTCCTCGTTATGCATCGTAGCCATAATGAGGGCGCCGCTGAACACCTGCAGCAGGCACAGCACGGTTGCCGAAATGCCCAGCATCTGGATCTCCCGGTTATCGCGATTGCGCCAATATGCAAAATGCCCCATCACCGCCACCACGATCAGCAGCAGAAGCGCGGCCACGCGGTGCATAAAGGCGATGCCGACCCCTCCGCTCAGCTCCGGTATCACTTCTCCGTTACACAACGGCCAGCCGGAGCAGCCTTCCCGGGAATCCGTATGGCTGACGAATGCACCGATATACACCACGATGTAGCTGTACAAAGTCGTGCCCCAGACCAAATTGCGGAAGCCCTTGCCCACCCGCGGCAAACGCTCCAGGTCAGCGGGCCCCTTCGCTTGTTCGATTCGGCGCATGCCCAAAGCCAGCATGACCGAGCTGGCAAAAGCAATCAGCGAGAAGCCAAAATGCAGCGCCATGATCGCCGCCGATTGAGGTTTAACCACCGCGAGGGCACCCATGATTGCTTGTACCACGACGAATATCGAGGTTCCGATGACGTAAGCCATCAAATCCCGGCGGTCCCGCTTGTACTTCCAGAACGCAATCAGCGAGGCCAAGGCGGCCAAGCCGGCCATTCCGCTTACGGCCCGGTGGGAATATTCGATCATCGAGGACACCGTGTAAGCGGGAACAAATTTACCGTTGCACAGCGGCCACTCTTGGCCGCAGCCAAGCCCCGACCCCGTCTTTGTCACAACCATGCCCCCGAAAGTCGCGCAGAACATAATTAAGCATGTTATGTAACTCAGCCACTTTAATTGTTTATCGTTCACTTATCTCACCTGCTGCTCATAATCATTCACTATTCAAAACCTATACAGGATCGCATCATATACAGTCCACATTTCATTATACCTGATTCTGCAGCCCCGGTCACTTGAGCGATTGTGACAAAATGTTCAAAAATGAACAAAACCTTCATGCTCAAGGTACTTGACTTCGCAATTCCCCTCATAATATCCAATGTAAAAACAACACCGCCGCCCGTTATAGCTCAAAGGCGGCGGTGCTATCGTCACTGCTCACTTGTGAATCGTACCGTATACGTCTACGGCACGCTGCAGGAAATCTTCAATCTCCTCGCGCGATTTGCGGAGTTTGTTAACGTAGCGAACCAGCTCGCGACCGTCAGAGTATGCAACAAAGCTAGGGATGCCCAGAATATTTTGCTGCTGACTCACGTCACCGACAGCATCGACGTCAACTTCCACCAGAGTCAATTGGTTGGAGAACTTCGTCTCAACCTCCGGCATGAATGGATCGATAAACTTGCAATCGCCGCACCAGTCCGCTTTAAATACGGCAACTGTCAGTCGTGGAGACTGGATTGCAACCTGAAATTCTGCTTCTGAAGTGATTTTTTCCATTGATTATCTCCCCCTTTACGTCGAATTCCTTCCCCCCTAGTGAATCAAATTGTTGAGTGGAAGTCAAATTTTAGAGCATACTGACTGTATGAGGTTCACGGTCTGGAATTATCATCAGAAAGTGCAGGTGACAACCGGCATGCACTCGCACGGAGCCAAGGACAAACCAAATCGGGGCAGGAATTACGGGGCATGGACAGCCGCCATTTCGCAAGCCCTGGCGGAATCGTGGTCGGGTATGATGGCAGCTTGGCGAAATTCCTTAAAGCTTCGGACAAACAGGCATGAATTGCAGTGGGATCCTACAGCCGTTAGGGCCATTCGCAGGCAGCTCAAGAGCATTCTCTCCTCCCATCCCTATCTGCCGCAGGACATTTCTTCGTTCCTCCCTCTGCAAGAAGGTCACAGCGAAATTCGCGGCCATGAACCGAACCTGCAGCCAACGCATGAGGAGCAGGAGCTGATCCATCGCATTCAGGAGGCAACTACCGGCGCCAACCGAAGCAACGTGACTCGAACCGAGGCCTATTTGGACTGTTACGAGTCGCATCCAGAGCTGCATTGGGCCCTGCTTGCCCATATGGTATCACGCAATGCCGGATGGAATATGAGCGATCTGAAGGGCGGGCTGATGTCGGATCTTATGGCTCCCCCATTCCAAAACCATCTGTACAGTTTCTTGGAGCGCTGCAATGCGCTGATTTTTCAGGATGCCTATCCGCAGCTGCTTCTCTATATGCACAGTCGAAAAATAGGAAAGCCCTTATTCCATTTGCTCCCCCGCTTCCATGTTTCATCGTTCATGACACCGTTCTGGGAACGGTTCTGGCACGACCAAGGCAGTTCGCTGCTTACGGTCGCCCTCATCATTAATGAACAGAACTATATTGAGGGGCGCGTGGCAAGACATCCTTTTTACCGTCAGCATATTCTTCAGAATCCTCTCTTCCGGATGCATGAGCTAACCCGGTTGAATCAAATTGTGTTCCCGCTGGGTCAAAGCCATCAGACAAGCACAGACTCTGCCGATTATCCCGTTTCCCCTACCCGGCCGCTGGCCGGACTCACCATCCCCAAGTTTGACGACCTGTCCATCCGGATCAAGGCAGGCCGCTCGCTGTACGCTTTACTGTTCGGTTATGAGGATATTTACCATGCCGTGCTGACATTCGCTCGTTCCACCAAGCATCAGGGCTCGCGTGCTGAATATTGGCCGGCGTTATTCACGCCGACGCGGGATCAAGCCATGAATCACGGCCACGAGGGGCTTGAGCTTGTCCAATCGGAATGGCTGCCGGACGGCCGTCGTCTGTATAGCCCCCGTCTCGAGGAGATCTGGCAGGATGAACCCCCGGAACCGATTCCCCGGTACGACTGGTATCAGGGCCACACGATGTTTAAGTTTATTCGCAAGCCGAAACCGCCGATGCTGCCGGATATCACCCACGCCCATCGGGCCGCCCTGGAGAAAACCTCCATCGCCCATGACGTATCCGATCCGTCCCACCGGCAATAAAAGAAGACCATTCCGATAATGCCGGAATGGTCTCTTCTCTAACGGATGCATGGATGGATGTGCTGTTCTTGCATCATAGGTTTAACCCCGCTCCCGCATTCGCGCAGGCTGCAGCCTCATCAGCGGACGGAACACCTTCTGTAAAAGACGCGGGTAACTGCTAAGCTCCGATTGCCGGAGTACGCCAAACACCACCAGCAGTACAAGATATATAATGACTACGGCTATGCCTACAACCAGACAGGTCAGCAGGAATGCCAAACGAGCCGGCATGATATCGACCATCTGAATACCGGCCAGATTCAGGCCGTAACCGATCCCTCCTGCGGTAGCAACCGTCAGTATGAAGCCCATCCAGCGTTTGCCCAGGATCGAGAAGGATACAATCGCCTTGATTGATCTGACGTTCAGCATCGTAATGACAAGGAAACAGAGAGCCGTGCTCCCGATGATGCCATAAATGCCAAACAACGGAGCAAGCAGGAAGCTGGCAACAAGCTTGACCGCTATCCCGATCATCACGTGAACCATCGAGAGCTTGGCCTTGCCGATTCCAAGAAGAATGGAGTTCGTTGTCATCATCGTGATCTGAAAAATCGTACCGAATGTCAGGAACCCGATGATCCCGCTTCCACCGAGGGAACTAAACAGCAATCCGTTGATGGAATAGGATGCAACGCAGAGCGCAATCACCATCGGCATACCCGTCAATATGGCAACGCGCATGGCCAGCGACACTTGCTGTTCCAAATGCTCCTGATCTTTCCTCGCAAAAGCGGCAGAGATGATCGGAATGAGCGAGGTGCTGAGGGCAATGGCTAGAATCGGCGGAATGCCCGCTACGCTTTGCGCTCGGTTTCCTAATACCGCGAGGGCTGCAGTAGCCTCTCCCAGACCAACCTGCCCGATCAACAGCGGCTTCACAATGGAGCTGTCAATGAAGTTGACCGCCGGAACCGCCAGGGAAGACAGCACAATCGGTATAGACAGCGTGAATATATCCCGGTATATCCCGCCAAGCGGAATCGAGCGGTCCGCCGCCGGCATTTTGAGCTCACGATCGCTTCGGCGAAGCTTCAACGTAAAATACAGCATGACCGCAAATGCCCCGATACTGCCGAGGACGCCCCCGAAGGAGGCACCTGCCGCGATCCAGGTATCGTCATATCCCAAACGCAGCAGCACATAGGCCAAGCCGATCGCTGTCAGAACCCTTGCAATCTGCTCGATAATTTGCGATATGCCGCCAGCCGTCATATTATTGCGCCCTTGGAAGTATCCCCGCATCATGGCGATGGCCGGAAACAGCAGCAGCGCCGGAGCGAGTGCTTGAATGGCAGCAGCCGCCTCCGGCTGCTTGGCTATATGAGTGGCATAAAAAGGAGCTCCGAAGTAAAGGAGCAGCGTCATGACAACGCCCGCTGCCCCGGCAAAAATAAGCGCAGCATGATAGACGCGCCGAGCCTCCGCAGGCTTGTTCAAAGCATGGCGCTCCGATACCATTTTACTGAGCGTGCTGGGAATGCCGGCCGTTGCTACCGTTAACAGCATTAGATATACGTTATTGGCAATCGTAAACGAGGCATCCCCGATATCATTCAGCATATGCTCCAGCGGCACCCGCTGAGCAAGGCCCAGCACCCGGGCTACCAGTGCAGCAGCGGCCAAGATGATGGTGCCTTTAATAAATGACTCTTTCTTAGACAAAACCGTACCCTTCTTTCTCCTCCAAAGCGCCTCTTACAGCGATTGCTATGCTCTATTAGAAAATCCAGATGAAGAAAATGATGATCATCGCAAGCTGCAATATAATCTTCACCACAATGCTGCTAAACAATCCAACAACCGATCCGAAGCCAACCTTCATGGATTTGCTTGCTCCCGAGCCTGCCAGCATTTCTCCCAGAAATGCCCCCAGGAACGGTCCGATAATCAAGCCGAAGGCCGGTATCACGAACGGTCCGATAATAAGTCCGATCGTGCTGCCCCAGATCGAGGCTTTGGAACCGCCTAGCTTCTTGACTCCCCAGGCATTAACCGCATAATCGGCAATGAAGAGCACCACCAGAATGATGGTCTGGATAATCCAGAACCATGCATTGTAATGCTCGAATGTAAAGAACCAGCCATAAACGAACAACGCCAGGTAAATGGCGACAACCCCCGGCAGAATAGGGTATATCGCCCCGGCCATCCCAATGATAAACAGAGCGATGACGATAATCCAGCCCAATACGTCCATCAACATCTCACCCTTCGATCAAAATATGATCCCTGATGACTTCGACGATGCCGTCCTCATTGTTGCTGGAAACCACAAGATCCGCCTCATCCTTCACGGTCTGCTGGGCATTGCCCATGGCCACGCCGAGGCCGGCCTGCTGGATGACGGCCAGGTCGTTCAGGCTGTCTCCTACAGCTACAACCTCGGACATGCTGATACCGAGCAGCTCGCACACCTGCCCGATCCCGGTCGCTTTGTTGACGCCCTGCGGATTGATTTCCAGGTTATCCGGCGAAGAGTTCGTGATCTCTAGTCCGCCCATATCCTGCAGTCGCATCATGATATTGTGGCGTACCTCATGATCATTCGTGTTATATCCGAATTTCAGCCACTCCTGATTCGCGACATCGTCGGTCCAGTTCTCAGTGTTATACAATCTATCTACTGAATACGCCCAGAACCACGATCCGGTTTCATTCGCGAGTGCATGCATTTGTTCCACGAGCTTGCTGTCGAGCAGCGCGCGGCGATGCAATTCATACGGCGCACGCCATACTTCGCCGCCGTTCACCGTTACCATCGGTGTCGTCAGTTCAAGCTGCTTGGCATACGGATAAGCATCCTGAAACGGCCGGCCCGTCGAGAGGCAGACGTGAACGCCGTGCCGCACCGCCTCCTTGATCCACTTCACCGTTTCCTCGGATACTTCATGGTCGTCCTGAAGCAGCGTACCGTCCATATCCAGTGCCAACAACCGATATTTATGTTTCATGGTATTAACCCCCTTACGAATCAAAGCAAACATAACGACATTTTACCACAAAAGGCCGGGCGTCAAAACATTCCCCTGAATGAGCAGTCCCTCGATGCATGCCAAACCAGGTAAAACCCGGCCTGACGCAAGATTTCCTCGAGGGTGCTCAAACAAACGACAAGACCCTTGAAATAAATAAGCAATGTAAAAGAAAGAATACTCGTTACGGTATGCTAGGATAAATACGAAGACAAACCCGAAAGGAGTTATGCACCCCAATGACCAAGCTCAATGAGAATCCCGTCGTCACGGCAGAGATGTTGATTCGAAGACCCGTTTCAGAAGTTTTCGAGGCTTTCATCGACCCTGATATCACAACCAAGTTCTGGTTTACCAAAAGCAGCGGCAGACTTGAGAAGGGCCGGCATATCCGCTGGGATTGGGAAATGTATGGCGTGTTTGATGACTTGTATGTGCACGATATCGAGGAGAACCGCCGCATCGCCATCGAATCTTCCGATCAGACCAGGACCGAGTGGATATTCACCACGCGGGGCGAACATGAGACCTTCGTTACCATTACCCATTCCGGATTTACAGGAAGTGATGATGAGATATTGCATGGGGCCATTGATTCCATGGGAGGATACACCATGGTGCTCTGCGGCCTCAAAGCGCTGCTGGAGTTTGGCGTTGTTCTGAATCTCGTGGCGGACAAGGCCCCGGACGCCCATGTATGACAAAAAAACGGCAGCCAACCCTGCAGGGGTATTGGCTGCCGTTTTGCTGTTGTCGATTATTCGTTCGCACTGCCGTCCTCATTCTCACCCTCGGTTTTTTTAGGGTGAGGCGTACCGTCCAGTCCGTAAATCTCGTCATACGCGTCGAAAATTTTACGGGCAACCGGCGCGGCACTCTGGGAACCGAAGCCTGCTTCCGGAATGACTACGGCAACGGCCAGTTTCGGGTTTTGTCGCGGTGCAAAAGCGATGAACACCCCGTTTTCCACCCGGATCCGAGTGCCGTTTTTATAAATATCCTGCTCGGATGTTCCTGTTTTCCGCGCAAAATCATATTTGAAATCCTCGAAAGCCCGAAGTCCCTGCGTATTCATCCCTGAAATGACTTCATTCCAGTACTGCTGCGGAAATTCCTCTTTATTCAATACTTCCCGCTTGAATTCCTTGATCACATTGCCGTCCTGATCCACAATCTTGCTCGCAAGCTGCGGACGAATGCGTTCTCCCCGATTGGCAAGCGTGCTGGCATACTGTGCCAATTGGAGCGTCGTATATTTGCCCGACTGTCCGAAGGAGGCGTATGCCATGGCAGCCAGATAACTTCCCGCCTGCTCGATGTTGGTATATTCGATGATGCCTTTATGCTCTTTCGGCAGACCGGATTCGGTGGATACCCCAAGCCCGAATTTCTTCATGTATCTGTCCCATACTTCAACGGATTCGGAGCCGTACTTGTTGTACAGCTTTTCCCCGATCCAATCGACCATAAAGGCATTGGAGGAGTGCTCGATCGCTTTTCTTGCGTTCAGGGACCCGTAGGCTTTGCCGCCGGAGTTCCGAACCCTCGTATTATCCTTACCGAAGAATGCCGCGCCGCCGTCATAATAGTAATCGTTCGGCCCGAACAAGTTTTCGTTAAGCCCGATCAGCACCGACAAAGGTTTCATCGTGGAGCCAAGCAGCACGACCGATTCCAGATTGTTGCCGGAGCGCCCGGAACTGTACGGAGAGATCGTACCGTTGCCGTAATACTTCATGACGGATTCCCAATCGTCGGTTCCGTTCTCCCATACATTGGGGTCATAGTCCGGCATGCTGGCCATGGCGACGATGTTGCCGGTATCCACTTCCATCGCTACCGCATAACCCGTTAGCGCATTCGGATGCGTTTTGCCGGAAACCGGATTGGCGTGCAGCCATTTCAGCTGATCGATGATCGCCTGCTGCGTAGCTTTTTGGATATCCTTATGAATCGTCGTATGGATGTTGTAACCCTTCTCCGGGGCAATCATGGTCGGTACCCCGTCCGCCATGTTCTGCGGATTAATCGGAATGCCGATATATCCGTTCTTGCCGCGCAGCTCATCCTGGAACATCATTTCGAGTCCGTCTACGCCGACCTTCTCCTGCTCCGTGTAGATGAGTCCCGGATCCTTTTGCTTCTTGTTCTGCTCATCAATCTCTTTATATTTATCCAGTGTCTTGATGCCGCGGAACTCTTTCAAATAACCAATCGTTTGAACGGCGATTTTGTCCGGGTTGTATTGACGCTGGCTCTCTTCCACGACCTCGACTCCGGGATACTCGTTCTTATGCTCCATAAAGTAAGCCACTTCTTTAGTCGAGAGATCCGCTTTGATGCGTCTCGGCTCATAACCAGGCTGCTTGTTAAATTCCAGGTCCATCGCTTTGATTACATCATCCACCGTTAATTTCTCTGCTTTCGGATCACCGTATTGATCGAAGACCCTGACCATTTCCTCGGCCAGCTTTTCGATTTCCGGACGGTTCTTCTTCCCTCGTTCGGATGAACTGTAATCCTTTAACAGCGTTAAATACAGGGCTTGGGAGGGTGTCGAGTAGGCAATCGGCGTTCCGGAAGCATCGATGATGCTGCCCCGAATCGGCTGAAGCGGGAAATTTTTAACCTGCCCGCCGGTTTCGAGCTCTTTCAGCTCAGGTCCTTCCACGAACTGCAGTATGGCAAGACGTATAATAATGACACAGAATATAATAAACGTGCTGAAAAAAAATAGATTAACCCGCAAGTTAAACTGACTGCCGGCATCTCGTTCTTCTTGTTTGCGCTTGTCCGGCCTAAACCCTTTCACGTAAGCTTCTCCCCTTTATCCACAATCACATAAACCCATATTAACATAAACGCCCCCCCACTTCATCTGAAGGCCCATCGGATAGGCAAGGGCGGACTTCCCTGCTAGAAAGCCGCCCCTGCCTGTATCACTCTATTAAAATACCTGCTCTTTAATATGCGTCTCGTTGAAGCGCGGCGGATTAAACCAGTTGCCGCTCTGTGCCCAGGTCGGGTCAAGAGGTATCCAGCGCTTCTCTTCGCTCAAGTAGACTTCATTCCATGCGTGCGGACCATAACCGCCTTGTCCGTTATATCCCCTGCCGGTAACCACTCTGACCTTAAGATCCTGGGACCTCGCCATCATGGCATACAACCGGGCGTAATCAATGCATACCCCTAACCTCGTATCGTAGGTATCCTGCGGCGTCTGCTCTTTCCATATGCGCTGCTCTTCATACAGCGTCACTTTGTCGTGGTCATATGCGATCCGGCTGCCTACCCAATCATAAAGCTTTCGCGCTTTCTCTTCATCGGTTGACGCCCCCTTCACGACATGGAGAGCCGTCTGCTCGATGCCCTCGGGGATTTGATGGTCGATGACCTCGTACTTCCGCTGAATGATCCCATTCAATTCTTCCTGAACCGACTGGGTAAACACCGGCAGCTTTTCCTTGACGAGAGAACCCGACAAAGGCTCGATCACAGCCCGCGCCCCCTGCTGATAAACCGGAGAAGCCTCGACATACCGGCTGAAGCCGTGATCAGGATTCAGACTGACGAAAATGAATAAGATAGCAATTACAATAATGCTCCGGGCTGCACCCATGATGACGCCGATTCCGGCACCGGTCAGCCGGCTCAGCAGCGATGCCGAGGTTTCTTTTTTCGTTCCGAAGAGTCCCAGCCCGCCTCCCATGATCAGGGAAACCAGCAGCCGCAGCATAAACACGATAGCGGCATAACTCAGCATAAACAGGACCGCAAACCGAAGCAGCGGGAAATCCGCCAGCGATTTTACGGCCGTATAATAAATCTGCTCCCAGAAGCGCAGCTCCCGATTCGGTAAACCGGAGACCGTGCTCAGCCAATCGCCTGCCTTAGGCGACAGCCATAATGTAAAAGGAACGGAGATCGCAAGCCCGACCAGGCGAAGCACCGCGTCCCCCAGAAAAAAACAAGCTTCCCGGCTGAGCGGGAGGCTCCGCGACTCCATCCCTGAATGAGTGAAAAAGCCACAATCAGCAGCAGCAAGATGGTGATTCCGTTCCCATCCAGCACACTTTCCTTCCATGCCGACATCAAACGGTATCCCCTCCTATCCCATGATGTCTTGTCAACGGACGTAAGCTTAACCGCTCATGAACATGCTGCCAGCTTACATCCGCATCCGATTGCGTTCGTCATTTGTTATTTCGATGCCGAATTGCTCTTGGCATCATCGATAAAGCTCTGAATCGTATCGTTGATGTCCCACTTCCCTACCGAAACACCGCGGAAGGTGACTTCCACCTCTTTCGAACCGGCGCTTCCTTTCAGCTCGAGATTGGGCGCTTTAATGGAGTACGTGCCGTCTCCATTCGAAGTATATTGTGCTTCCTTCGCTTCCTTCATCATCATGTTCAGCGCTTCTTTTTTTATCGTATCCACCGTCTCTTCCTTGACCGTGGTTACAACCTCGCCGATTTTGTCGAGGGAAATTCCGCTGTACACCAGCAATCCCCCGATGATGAGCACGGCAAGTGCCCACTTAATGACGGTTCTCACCACATTCAGCACGATAAACAAGATGATTAAGGCGATGGCGATGACCAGCCAATTTTGTTTAAGAAATTCAATCCAGACCTGAGTATCCAATTCGTTTTCACTCCCGTCAATCGTTTCAAAAGCGGCGGTTTATGGCCGTCTTGTTAATTATACATGATACCCCGCAAAGCTGTCAGCCAACCGGGTCTTTTCACAAAAAGGTCTAAGCTTGACCTTTCGTACGTACAAGTAGTAGTACCATATCAACTTTAGCCGGATAGGAGGGTGCCATATTGAAAACCGCTTTATGGCTCTATATGTTTTTGTTTCTGGCGTTTTTTGATTTGCATGCTCAGTATCCTGTACTGACGCCCTTTGCCATTTCGCTTGGAGCAGCCCCTACGTTTATCGGCTGGATGATGGGCATTTATGCTCTAACCCATCTGCCCGGCAACCTGCTTGCGGGCAGTCTGATCGATCGTCACGGCAGCAGACGCTACATTATTTTCAGCCTAACCGCCGCCGGTATCATCCTGCTTCTTCAGGCCCATGTCCAATTGCCCTGGCAGCTGCTCGTGCTCCGCTCGATCAGCGGCTTCGTGCTGGCCTTTCTGTCACCGGCCTGCCTGGCGCTGCTGGCGTCGCTCTCCCGGGATCCCGTTACGCAGGGCAAATATATGTCCGGTCATGGCGTGATCCACACCCTTGCCTCCGTCTTGTCGCCGGCTGCAGGAGCTTTCATCGTCGCCAATGCGGGATTTTCCGGCACATTCCAAAGTCTGGGCTGGCTTTTGATTTTCACAGGCTTAATGGCGTTTCTCAGTCTCCCGAAGCCGATGTCAGCCGCTGCTAAACATAAGGATCAGCAGGCTGAACCGATCAACAACGAGAAGCCGGCACGGCTTCCGTTTAGCTTGCGCTTATATTTGATTCCTTTTGCGATCGCTTGCTCTCAAGGAATCCTGTTCTTTGAAATACCGCTTCGGGAAAGCGGGCTGGCAAGCATTATGTCCACCGGGCTTCTCTTCTCCGTCATTAGCCTTGGAGCCCTGGTCACGCTAAGCATGCTGTTCCTCAACCGTTATGCGCCTCATATCAGGGTGACCATCGGCGTATTCGGGCTGGCCATATGCTTTTACGCCCTAGCTGCAGCAGAACATGTACCGATTATGATTATCCTGTTTACGCTCGGACTTGCCAAAGGCTTGCTATTCCCGGCTCTATCCTCTTTGTTCATTCAGCTCAGCGGCGGAGGCAGGCTTGGCAAAGTGTTCTCATTCCAGTCCATCGCCATGTCGCTGGGATCCTTTGTCGGCCCGATCGCGGCTGGACAGCTGCGCACGGTGGTATCCCCTTATTTTGTTGCGTTTCTCATGCTGATGACGGTTCTGCTGCTGCTTCCCAAACGCAATCGTGAAGCACCTTTGACAGCCATCTCGCCCGAAACCCCAATCTCAACCGTCTGATGAATTTGTACCATGCTATTAACAGCGCCCAAATCAACGCGGATGGGCCATAACACAGTCCATATGGGTAAACCCACATAAGATACAGTGTGGCAAATGACCACGAACATTTAACCAAGGGGTGAAGTAATCATGAGTCATGTTCATCATAAACATTGCCATGGCGGCCATGGAAATTCCGTAGGAATGATTCTTGTATTGTACATTCTGCTCGTCATCATTCTGAGCTGTTTCTAACTAGAATACATGGATTAACCTTATTGCGGCCATCCATTGGATGGCCGTTTATTATGCCTCCTTTTGCATGATCGGCAGAAAACAAGTTACACTATACCTACATCATTCGACGGCAGATCAACATTTCCCGGGGAATGCTGCCAAGGATCTCCGTATCATGACAGAGGTGAAAAAAGATGCCGATATTTCTCATTGTAGAGGGCAAGAACGACCGGAGCCGACTGCGTCGGCTGCTGACTTCGGATATAACCATCCTGTGTACTTTCGGAACGTTAAACACCGCCAAGCTTGAGAGCCTGCATAAACAGGTGAAGGATCAAGAGGTGTACCTTTTTATGGATAACGACAGCTCCGGCAAGAAAATTCGCGGGGCTCTGCGCGACGTCTTTCCAGATGCCGAACAAATCTATACCCGCCGGGGATATGCCGGCGTTGAAGGAACTCCCGACGAATACTTGATTGCCCAGCTGGAGAAGGCAGGGCTGGAGGAATTCATCATCTACCCGCCCCCTGACGTATTCTGATGAAACGTGTCTATTGTCAAGGATCACAAGAGCATCTTGAATGGCTACCATTTTCGCTATTTAAATAAAAAAGGCGTTCTCCATCTTTAACGATAGAGCGCGCCTTTTGGTTTTACCTGCAATTTATTCCTTAATCAAAGCCTTGATGTCCTTCACGATATCCTCGGTCTTCACTTCGGATGGATCCGCAGCATTATAGGTCTTCCGGATATTATTGTCCCGGTCCACCAAGGCAATGGAATTGCCATGCGTGAAATTCGTCGAGTTATTGCCCAGCAGCGGAATTTTGAAAGACTCCTGCATCAGCTTCCGCGTTTCCTCCTGGTCTCCACGCAGGAAGTACCAGCCGCTGTAATCGGCATAGAATCGGTCTCCGAACTCCTTAATCTTCTCTTTCGTATCGGTCACCGGATCAAAGGAGATGGACACAAAGTTAACTTCTTTACCGAATAAACCTTCTTTTTTCAAGTCTTCCTGGATCTGAGACAGAACCAGCGTCGTAATCGGGCACACATCCGGGCAACTGGTGAAATAGAAGTACATAAGCTTCACCTTGCCTTTGGTATCCTCCGACGTGATCGTTTTCCCATCTACATTCTCCATGGAATAGGCAGCAACCTCACGAACGATCGGAAACTTCTCCTTTCCGAATCCAAGCGAGTTGTATACCAGGTAGATGGCTGCTATTACGCATACAGCGAGCAGTACCCAAGTCCATTTGTAACGTTTGAATGCATTCATGACCTTCCCCGTTCTCCCTTCGTCTCAGGCAATCCCTGTTCTATCAGGTTTTAGTGTATCGCTAAAAGCCCAGCCACCTGTTAAAAGGTGGTATTGAGTATGAGAACGATCAGGCTCAAGGTCAAGTAGTTGATGGAGATAATGAATACTTTTTTGGACCAAGCTTCATCGTCCTTGGCACGGAAACCTTGGAGTGCGGCGTAGAGCCACCAAATAGCCAGAAGGAGTCCGATGACCAGAAAGAATATACCGGCATATCCGTATGCGTACATCAGGATGGGAATCGGTATGAGAAGCACCAGGTAAGGAATCATCTGATACTTCGTGCGTTTAATTCCTTTGACAACCGGCAGCAAAGGGAATCCCGCTGCACGGTATTCTTCCACCCGGCGAATGCCCAGCGCCCAGAAATGCGGCGGCTGCCAGAGAAACAGCAGAGCGAAGAGCAGGACGGCTGCCATATCCACGCTTCCGGTCACGGCCACATAGCCGATTACCGGAGGCATGGCACCAGAGATCGCTCCGACCGACGTGCTCCATGTAGAAGAACGTTTAAGCCAGAGAGTGTACACCACAACGTAAACGAACATTCCGACGGCTCCGAATAGGCCTGCCAGCACCCCTGAGAACAGGAACAGGACGGCTAGTCCCACGACCCCCAGAATGACGGCATACCAAAGAACAACCTTGGGTGTCAAACGCCCGGTTGGAAGGGAGCGATTCCGGGTACGCTCCATCTTCATGTCGAGCTCCCGGTCGAAATAGTTATTGAAAACACAGGACGAAGCCATGACAAGCACAGTTCCGAGAAGTGTCATAATCATCAATCCAAATTGGATATCCCAACGCGATGCCAGCCAAAATCCGGCAAAAGCCGCTATCAAATTTGACCGGATGATTCCGGGTTTCGTCACCGTGATAAAATCTTTCCAAGTCCCCGCCTTATCGGGAGGTGCAGGCGCTGCCGAGGCCAGTGCTGCGGATTCTGAAGGAGCCTGGTATCTCAAGTGATTATCCACGTGTTAACGTTCCTCCTTGTATCTGTCGTTATGGAGGAAGTACTGCCTCCGCTATAAAGTTTATCATATCATTAGTAAAAAGTGTTTAGCAATCCTTCGGAATTCATTCCATCTATATGACAATTCAGTGACATTTGGAAGGGATATCACCTTGACGTTTCGCCGTTGTTTAAGGCACAATTTGTCTATGTAGCAGGATGCCTGTCGGGCCCCTGATATGAATACAAAGCCCGGAGCGCTGACATAGCGCTCCGGGCTTCCATACTCACGTTATGAGAGAGAGATTACAGCGTGCGGCCAGACCCCGAAAGAGCCTGTTCAGCTTGCTGTACCAAACGTTTAGTAATGTATCCGCCCAGGGATCCTGTTTCACGGGAAGTATAGTTACCATAGTAACCGTCCTGAGGAATCGTTACGCCTAGTTCTTGAGCAGCCTCGAGTTTCAAACGTTGTAATGCTGCAGTAGCTTGAGGTACAACCAAATTGTTGCTGCGACTTGCCATATTAAAAATCTCCCTTCACTGAATGTCTGTTATTCCAGTGCAAGCTTGCAAACTTATTATGGCTCCTTCTTGCAACGTTATACGTATTTTTAAAATTTTAATCTTTGGAGGTTTTTTTCATAATGAGTAAAGGCTTATCCCTATGGTTTGCGGTATCTTCCATCGTCCTGTTGACCGCCTCCGCCATATCCATCAGCTACAACGGATTTCTGGCCGTCGGTCTGGCACTGCTCTCCATCCTCAACATAGGCTGGGGATTCATTATTAAATCCAAGCGCAAGCCTTCCTAGAAGACCCTTGTTTATTTAGGAGCCAGAAATCCCATCTTGTCCTTCACGCCATCGAGTATTTGGGCCGCGGTCTTCTGCGCCTGCTCGGCTCCCTTGGCGAGAATGTCATGAATTTCACCGGTTTGGCGAATTTCGTAGTATCTGTTTTGAAGTGGCTCCAGAGCGGCTACTACAACTTCGCCAAGCTCCTTCTTGAATGCCCCGTACATTTTTCCTTCGAAACGAGACTGCACTTCCTGCAAAGACACTCCTGCGCACTCCGAATAGATGCTCATCAGATTGCTCACCTCAGGCTTAGCGGAAGGATCATACACCACTTCGGCTCCGGAGTCGGTTGTAGCCCGGCTGATTTTCTTGCGAATTTGATCCGGCGTATCCAGCATTGCGATATAACTGCCCTCAACCGGATTGCTCTTGCTCATCTTTTTGGAGGCGTCGTCCAGCGACATGATTCGGGCACCGACTTCAGGGATGAACGGTTCCGGAATATTGAAATACGGACCGAACCGATGATTGAAGCGTGCAGCCAAATCGCGCGTGATTTCCAGATGCTG
>NZ_AEXS01000106.1:0-3183 GCF_000204455.1 Paenibacillus sp. HGF5
CTCCTCAGGGTCCATCAAATTGGCAAGCTTGTTTCCGCAATACGGGCAGAAATTCGCGTCCAGCGCGACCACGCGTCCGCATTCGCAGACCCGTTCATTCTTGAGCACCGCGATGCGGTTCCGTATCGCTTCGATTTGCTCCTGCAATCCATCGCAGGTTTGCGCGAGCTCGACCATCTCCTTTTCCGCAATCGTCATATCCTGCTGACGGTAGCCCTCATAGAATACTTTACCCATCTGCAGGTAATACGAGTTCTTCTGCTGTTCGATTTCGGAAATTTGGCTATTGAGCTTATTCACTTCGACCACGTGCTGCGCCTTTTCCGTTGCGCGGTTAGCTCCATCCTTGAGCTTCTGTAAAATCTTCATTTATGAATCCTCCTCTTTCTCATATCCCGATTCACCGGCGGTCGGCCGGCACATTGTCATATCTCTTCATCAAGGTTATAAACGATTTGTAGCCAGCCATAAACCGGCTGCCCCATGTTTCTTTGCAGTTCGCAGATTTGCTCATGTATCATGAAATGATCCTCATCGTCCAGTATACTGCCGTCATGGTGATTCTATCATACCAAATTCCTTGCCCCATGTGAAAAAGGAAGCCCCTTCCAACTTCGCTTCTGATTCATCCGGGCCCCGAACGTGTATATGATTAGAAAAATGCATAGTAAGGGGCGGCGGCCGGCTTAAACCCCGTGTCCTATTCCGAGCAGCCTTGCGCTGCCGAAGTCTGGAGGGATTTATCATGACAAACGATAAAAAGACGTATTATGTTTCAGTCAATCACAACCTGATCCAGGATGTACCGAACGATACGAACGAATATGTCGTATATATGGATGATGAAGAGGTCTCGAAGCTGAGAGGGCTGCTCCATGAGGTCAGCAGCAGCGACCGGTATGCATTTAAACGGACGTTCGTCCCATATAAATCGGCAGATCATGACGATGCCGCCGAGGAATACGATGAACGGACGATTAATCTTTATATCTTTCTCCACGAACATGGGGATGAACGCACCCGCAAAACCATCGAGGATATGAACATCATCGGCAAGCTGAACGATACCGGCTACGATGATCCCGGTTATGAAGACTCGCCGCTGAATAAGTAATCCGAATGCTTCAGTCCAAAAACAAAGGAATCCCGGAGCGAGCCGCTCCGGGATTCCTTTGTTTAACTAGAACATCGCCCGGCCTTGCGCAGGTCCTGTTCTACTTTATAGATTCGCAAGCCGCGGTACAAGGATAAAAAGTCCCGTTTATCCTACGACTATTAGCACAGCTTACAGTTTAATGTTCGCTTCGTCGAAATACTCCTCCAGCGTCAGGCCGCTGTCGGCGATATCCGGTGCCAAATCCTTTCCTACGTAACGGATATGCCAAGGCTCGTATACATAGCCGGTAATATCCTCTGCCCCTTCCGGATAACGAATGATAAAGCCGAATTCCGGCGCGCGGCTCGCCAGCCACTGTCCTTCCTCCGTATGGCCGAACGTTTCCTCCAGCGCATTGCCCGCGCTTGGGCTGGATACGTCGATGGTCAGGCCGGTTTGATGCTCGCTCGTACCCGGCACAGCGCTTACGCGGTTAGCCTCGGCTTCCCCCTTGGTACGAACATTGTTCTCATATATGGTTTTTTGACGGGCATAAGAACGGTATCCCGATACGGCCCGAAGCTCGATGCCGTCCGCTTTGGCCGCATCGAACAATTCCTCGAGCGCACCCGCCGCTTCTTGTCTCAGGTGCCGTTTCTCGTGCGGCTCGTCAAAAGAAAACGGAACGTCCGGCTCCACAAGATCACTCGGCTCATAGCCGTCCGGCAAGCTGCGCTGCTTGTTCACGACTACCGTCATGGCCTCCGCATTGGTCACGACCTGCTTGCCGCCGCTCTCCTGGATGGTGGCCTGGAGTGCATTCTCGCTGCGCTTTGCCATGACCGGATCCGCCGGCTGATTCTCAGCCCCCGTCTCCCCATTCTCCGATCCGCCTTCAGGAAGCGTGCTGCCTTCCTGACCCTCGGCCGGCGACTGCAATTCCTGCCCCTGTTCCTTGCCGGAGCCGGCATCGTCCGATTGGCATCCCGCCAGAATGGCTCCTGCTAACAGCAGGGATGACAGCATTACGCTTGTAAACCGGATTCCTCTTCCCGAAAATGCATTCATCTCTGCTACTTCCTTTCCCACAGTTTGTCCTGCCCCCATTGTACCTTATTCGGAATAAGCAGGACAAACGAGCCGCTGACGAATCATGACGGATTTACACCGTTTACGTCAGGTATTCGGCAGCTTGCCTCGATTTACGGCGCCGCTCTTATCGAATTCCATACCATTCTGCAATGGATGTCCAAGCTATGGCGAAGGCGGCTCCAAGCTGCGGCGCTTCTGGTCCGCTTGCTTGGCCGCCCCGCGAGCGATCAGGGCAAGCGCTTTGGACGCGCCGCGAACGCCCGGCAGCAAGCTTGTCCAGTCGCCGGCCGGGCCGAGCTGATCCGCCGGAGGCGGCGGCGACAGCTGCACCGCCAGTTCGCTAAGCTGCGGGCCTGGCCGGTGCAAGCGGCCCTCGGCCGCCGCTTCGGCCACCCATTCGCCCGGAGAAGGACCGGACGGTCCCTTCTCCTTCGCGCGGGCGGCCGACTCCGCGGCAGAGCCGCCTGCCGGCGGTGGGGCTGCTTTGGCCCAGGCGTCGAAGACGCCTGCCAGCAGCGCTTCCCGCGGCAGCCCCAGCAGCATCAGCTGCTGGAGCGGCTCTGCCGCTAGGCGCCGGGATGCGGCAGCCAGCAAGGCTGCGGCATGCGCGCAAGCCGCTCGGCCGCATGTGCAGCGCGCTTCGGCGGCAAGCTCTCCGCCCCGCAGGGGGGATGGCGCCAGTTCATCCAGCCAAGGGGCGCCCTGACCTGCAAGCAGGCGGTACAGCGCCTGCGGATCTTCCTCCAGATAAGCCAGTACCGCCTCGCGGGCGGCAGGATCCAGTTTCTCCACCTGAACGCTGACCTCATAAGTCTCCGGCGATTCGATGTCTCCATCCGCTATTCCCTTCAACCATCCCGGTTCGATCTCGAGTCTGAGCCCTTCGGCTAATCCCGCAGTTTCCATAGCCCGCACCTCCTTACATTCCATTCGCGTACCGGTACGCCTGGAAGGCATGATGCCATCCGCGGACCGGCATTTTCGGTTACATCCAA
>NZ_AEXS01000105.1:0-12825 GCF_000204455.1 Paenibacillus sp. HGF5
TTTGTTCCAGTCCCAGACGCTCTACCCATTCCGACGTTCTCTCGAGGTACTTGCCGGTTTCACGGTAGTACTGCATTAAGGCGCCGCAGATCTCGATCAGTTCCTCGTCCGTTTTCACTTTACAGAACGAATCGGCCAGGCGTGCCTTCGTTCCGCCGTTGCCTCCGACGAATATCTCCCATCCGCCGTCATTGCCGACGATCCCGATGTCCTTCGTACACGATTCGGCACAATTTCGGGGGCATCCGTTGACCGCCATTTTAAACTTCGCCGGAAAGTCCAGCCGCTCGAATTTCTCCTCGAGGAATGCACCCATGCCCATCGAATCCTGCGTGCCGAAGCGGCAGAATTGGGAGCCTACGCAGGTCTTGACGGTTCGCAGCGATTTGGCATAAGCATAACCGGACGGCATATCCAGCTCTTCCCATACGCTTGGCAGATCTTCCTTCTTCACGCCGATCAGATCCAGTCGCTGTCCGCCGGTTACCTTAACGACCTTAACATTGTACTTAAGCGATACGTCCGCAATTTTCTTCAAATCCTCCGGCGTGGTAACGCCGCCGTACATTCTTGGCACTACCGTGTAAGTGCCGTCTTTCTGAATGTTGGCGTTCATCCGTTCGTTGACGAAGCGGGACTCCCTCTCCTCCTGATGGGTCACCGGATTCAGCATGGCCAGATAATAATGGATGGCGGGACGGCATTTGGAGCAGCCCTCAGGGTTGCTGAAGTTCAGAACATGCATGACTTCCTTCGTCGTGGTCAGCCCCTTGGCGCTGATTTCGGCGACGATTTCGTCCCGGTCGAGCGTGGTGCAAGGACATATGCCTTGTTTGCCTGCCGTCTTAAAGCCATCGCCCAGTACGCTCTGAAGGATTTGCTCCACGACTGGCTTGCAGCCTCCGCAAGAACGGGTCGCTCCCGTGCAAGCTTTGATTTCGTCCACCGTCGTGAGGCCTTGAAGCGTCACGGCATCCACAATGGCCTTTTTGGTTACGCCGTTGCAGCCGCAGACGATTTCATCGTCGGGCATCTTATCCAGCGAGAAGGCCTTGCCGTTTCCTTTCCCTGCACATTCGGTGCCCATGATCGAATGATAGATCTCCTCGGTCATGGCCGTCTTTTTTCGTATCATGGATTGAAGGCTGGCCGAATCGCTGACATCTCCGAACAATATCGCGCCGACGATGATATTGTCGCGCAGCAGGATTTTCTTATAAGTCTTGCGCCAATCGTCCTTCGCCACGATCACCGAGTGCTCAGCCTGCTCCATGAACTCTCCTGCGGAGAATACATCAACGCCGCTGATTTTCAGTTTCGTCGATACGATGCTGCCCTCGTAAGGCTGGCCGTCCACGCCGCAGAGATGCTTGGCAAGAACCTGTCCCTGCTCGAACAACGGCGCAACCAGGCCGTAGCATGCCCCCCGATGCTCGCAGCATTCGCCAACCGCATACACATCCGGCCAGGAGGTCTGAAGATAATCGTTGACTACGATTCCCCGGTTCACTTCGATACCGCTCGCTTGGGCGGCAGCAACGTTCGCTCTGATACCCACGGCCATGACCACGAGTTCCGCTTCAAGCTCATCTCCATCTTTGAACCGCAGCCCCGTTACTCTCTCATCGCCCATGATTTCCGTGGTTTGTTTGCCTAATAAGAACCGGATCCCCTGCCGCTCCAGCTCCCTTTGCAGCATCCCCGATGCCATGGAATCCAGCTGGCTCTCCATCAAATCCTGCATGAGATGAACCACCGTCACCTCCATGCCCAGGCTGACCAATCCCTTCGCAGCTTCCAGACCCAGCAGCCCTCCTCCGATGACGGCCGCTTTCTTGTATGCCTTGGCGGCTTGAAGCATCTGCGTGCAGTCGGCGATGTTTCGAAATCCGATAACTCCCTCTTTGTCACTGCCCGGTACAGGCAATATAAAAGGCTTCGAACCTGTAGCTATAATCACTTTGTCATAAGGAACCGTCAATCCGTTATCGGCCGTTACAACCTTGCGCTCCCCGTCGATGGCGGTGACGGTCACACCCGTATGCAGGGTGATCTGATTGTCCTCGTACCATTTCCAGTCATTCAATACGATGTCGTCCAAGGTTTTACTGCCTTCCAGCACATAGGACAGCATAATGCGATTGTAGTTCGGGTGAGGCTCCTGTCCAATGACGGTGATGTCAAATTTCCCACCCAATTTAATGATTTGCTCGACCGTGCTTATGCCTGCGATACCGTTGCCAATGACAACCAACTTTTCTCTCTTTATATTGGACATCGTTTGATTCCTCCCCAACACGTGATCTGGTGCTCGTGTATTTCACTGCTTACAAGTAAATTATATCGTGTAAAGGCATATATTTTTGTGATTTATTTCACATTGATCTTTAAAATTTAAATAAAAATACCAAATAACCCTGTCCGATTGGAACAAGGTTATCCTAAAAAGACGGCCTGCTATATGATTTCGGCTTCCATATAGGCTCGTTCGCCGCCGGGCACTTTTAAATAGGGACGAATTCCGGCAAATCCCCCCGCATCCAGGTTCACCCCGGTCATCCAGTTCCCCTCCAAAAGGCCTCCTTCCGACTGCATGATGACGGCAGGCGCCTCGATATGCTCCTGGTACAGTACGATGCCGGCCTGAATGGTCTTATAGGCTTTTCCTTGCTGCACCAAAGGCACGGCACTAATATACGTAGGCACAAAATAATGGGCGATCACGTCCAGCTCCTCCCCGTCGAAGAACGCTTCGCTGCCGAGGAAGGGATGCAGCATCACGATTTTCTCGTAGAGCGACCAGATGATCATATGCAGGAATCTTCCCATCCGTCCCTTATTCTGCTCGGAAGACGAATTCAATGTTTCGGTTTCATAACCAATGAACTTCCATCCGCCGGGAGCCTTGACCCATTTCTGGAACATGTCGACCCGAGCGGTGCCGTCTTGGCTAACGGATGCTACAGCGTCTGGGCTTGTTCCACACACGGCCGACCACAGTGATTCCGGTACATACTGGCTCAGCACCCGCTTGGTTTTCTCAAATATATGAAGCACTTGTAATGAAGCGTTTTCAAGCTCTGAGATGTCCTCTTGTCCATAATGGAACCGGGAGATATTCGTTCGCTTGATCATGGGCTCGCCTCCTTGATATGCCGCCTGGATTATTACATCATATAGAAGGTGCGTCAGCTTGGTGCATGTCCGGATATTTTTGCAGGACGAAACGAAAAATCAGCCATTCTGGTTAGAAAAAAAACCCTGAAATGAGGATATCTCATGCCAGGGTTTAATCGTCAACGGGAGTCTTAAGATGACTCATCTGTCGACCCATTGTTCTGCCCAGGATGAAATTTGCTCCATCACCGGACGCAGTGCTTTGCCTTTTTCAGTCAGTTCATATTCAATACGTACCGGAGTTTCCGGATAGACATGACGAATCAGTATGCCTTCGCATTCCAAATCCTTCATCCGCTCGGAGAGCATTTTATCGCTCATGGACGGAATCAAATTCGAAATATCCTTAAAGCGCTTAGGTCCGCTCATCAGCGTTTGAATAATCAAGCCGTTCCACCGTTTGCCCAGAAAAGAAAAGGCCGATTCGAAACGGGGACACATCGTAACATTTGTAACTTCCATATCCCTTCACCTCTTTACGAAGTCACCTTGTTTATAGAAACTCATAAGCTTACCCAGAAATCTAGAAAACTTACGAATTGTAAGTATGTTTCATTTTAGCATATTTTCGAGAAGCTGAAAACCTCCTAGCCCCTTTTTCCCAGAAAATCAGCGCTTATCCCCCTAATATCCGAGCCAAAATATCCAAATCGTCCTCAATCAAAGTGGATAATTTCCTATTATACAGCACCGCCGCTGGATGGAACAGAGGGAATATCTTATAGGTCTCCGGTGAAAACACATAGCCTGCTCCGGGATTTTCCGGATCTGCCGCTTGCTGAACTGGTCCCTCCATCAGCTTGCCGTGCAGCGACGTCACCGTTTCATGGCTTCCGATTAACCGGTGCAGCGCGGTATTTCCCATAGGTGCCAGGATGTCCGGGCGCACCCATCGGATCTCTTCATCAAGCAAAGGCGCATGCGCCAAAATTTCCGCCTTGGTCGGCGTGCGATTCGATCGGCTGATGACATTCTCACCCGAAGGCCTCACGAGCACTTTATCCTTGTAGGGCCTGCTTCGCATGGCACTGGTAATATATACCTGGTCCCTCGTCAGTTTCAGACGTTCCAGGTACGCGTTCATCTCTTGTCCGGCCTGCCCTACAAAAGGTTTGCCTTCCAAAACTTCATGAGCCCCGGGCGCTTCCCCGATGAACATAATTTTCGCAAAGCGGACTCCCCTTCCGAGCAGGAAGCCCTCAACGGGTTGATGGACGAGCCTCGCCCGGCATATGGCGATGGTTGCGGGATCTACAGGTGCGCTTTGTACTTCGTTCATGTGTACAGCCCCCTCTCCTATATCATACAATACCCCATATTCACGTATATTCTATCCCCAGCTGAGCAAAAACATTTCGAAAAAGCAGCCCCAACATACCAAAAAAACGAGCCGAACAAGGACTGTACCTTGAACGGCTCGTTCGCTGATGCTTAGGATAACGCGCTGTTTATAGCTTAGACTAAAACGGGAAGCGCGCGAACCGGCTGACTGTTGCCGAACGTTTGCTTGCCTGCCGTGGAATGAGCCCAGTTAATCGCATTGGAGATCACTTTCAGCACTTCGGGGTTGTAGTAGGTTGGATAGGTCTCATGCCCTGGACGGAAGTAAAAAATGTTCCCATGCCCGCGTTTGAATGTGCATCCGCTGCGGAACACTTCCCCGCCCTCGAAATTGCTGACGAATACCAGCTCATCAGGGGCCGGAATGTCAAAGAACTCCCCGTACATTTCCTCGTGCTCGATGATGATCGGTCCCGTAATTCCCGCCGCAATCGGATGCGTCGGATTCACGCTCCAAATAATTTCCTGTTCTCCTGCTTCGCGCCACTTCAAATCGCAGCTCGTGCCCATCAAAGCTTTGAACGGTTTGGAAAAATGTCCGGAATGGAGAACGATCAGTCCCATACCATCCTGCACGCGTTTTACGACCTTGCTTACGATTTCGTCACTAACCTGGTCATGAGCCATATGCCCCCACCACAACAGCACATCGGTTGAATCCAGTACATCGTCCGTCAATCCATGCTCCGGCTGGTCGAGCGTTGCCGTTCTAATGATGAAATCCGGATTTTGCAGACCCTCCGCCAAAGCTGTGTGAATGCCCGTCGGATAAACGCTCCGAACCTCATCATGGATTTTCTCGTGCACGAATTCATTCCATATGGTTACGTTAAGCATGTTGCTGTTCCCCCTAATTGCTTATTCGTTATTCTCTACGCTGTTAGACCCACCACATTTCTCCGAGCGGCTCTTCGATCAGCACTTGCTGAAGGTTTTGCACCGCTTTGGAGAAGCCTTCTTCAACGGACATCAGTCCGTCTTCATGTTCAATGCTCACGACATAGTCATATCCAACCAGGCGAAGAGCACTCATCATATCCGCCCATTCCTTCACATCGTGTCCGTAACCTACGCTGCGGAACTGCCAAGCGCGATCCAGCATGTTCGCATACGACTGCATATCCGTGAGACCATGTTTGTTCACGTTAATCGGATCAATGCTAGTATCCTTCGCATGGAAGTGGTGGATCGCTCCTTCGCGGCCCAAAATTTGAATCGCTTGAACAGGGTCAATCCCTTGCCACCACATGTGGCTCGGATCCAGGTTGGCACCGATCACTTCGCCTGCGGCTTCGCGCAAACGGAGCAGCGTGCCCGGCGTGTGAACGGAGAAGCCGCCGTGCAGTTCCAAACCGATTTTGACATTGCGGTCTGCCGCAAATTTACCCCACTCGGTCCAATAAGGAATGACCTTGTTATCCCACTGCCAAGTCAGGATCTCTTGGTAGTCGTTAGGCCAAGGCGCTACCGGCCAGTTCGGGTATTTGGCATCCTCGTGGTCGCCTGGGCAGCCGGAGAATGTGTTGACAACAGGTACTTCAAGCTTCTCGGCAAGCTCCACCGTTTTTACGTATGTGTCATGGAATTCTTTTGCGATTGCCTTTTGCGGATGAAGCGGATTGCCGTGGCAGCTCAGTGCGCTAATGATCAGCCCGCGGGATTCCACCGCGTTTTTGAAGTTTTTCAGCGCGGTTTCATTCTCAAGCAGCTCGACCGGGTTGCAATGTGCATTTCCGGGATAACCGCCTGTTCCGATTTCAACTGCTTTAAGGCCCTTGGATGCCACGTAGTCCAAAGCATCCTCCAGTTTACGTCCACTCAGCAATACCATAAATACGCCTAATTTCATTGTATAACCTCCTGGTTTAGCTTAGTCATCATTGATTGCAAGATTTAGTTGTCGAAATAAATCGCTTTACCCGTCTTCGCCGATTCATAGATCGCTTCCAGGATTTGCGTCACCACAAACGCCTGCTCCGGCTTAACGACCGGATCCTTATCCTCTATGATCGCTTCAAGCCACATTCTTGCTTCACGGTCCGACTCGTTTTCCTTGGAGCCCGAATAGAAAGCTACGCCGCCGGCGTTCAGATCCACTTTGGTTTCATACAGTCTGCTCATTTTCTCGCCGTTGATGCGCAAGCCGTCTTTCATGTCGGCTCCGCCTTCGGTTCCCGCCAGAACGGCTTTCGCTTCGCCGATCTCCAGGACGTTAAGCGCCCAGCTGGATTCCAGAACGATCGTAGCGCCGTTCTCCATCGTAATAAATCCGAATGCCGAATCCTCTACCGTGAATTCCTTCGGATCCCACGGACCGAACGCATTCGCCGCATTCTCGCGCTGACCCAATTTATGGAACGTGGATCCCAGCACGCTTTTCGGCTTGTAATTGTCCATCAGCCACAAGGTCAAATCCAGCGCATGGGTTCCGATATCGATCAACGGACCTCCGCCTTGCTTCTCCTCGTCAAGGAATACGCCCCAGGTCGGAACGGCACGGCGGCGGATGGCCATGGCTTTACCGTAGTAGATCTCGCCCAGCTCGCCTTCCTCGCAGATCCCCTTCAAATACATGCTGTCGTCCCGGAAACGGTTGTTATAACCGATGGTCAGTTTTTTGCCTGTGCGCTTTGCGGCGTCCAGCATGGCCTGTGCTTCGGAAACCGTTTTTGCCATCGGCTTCTCGCACATCACGTGCTTGCCGGCTTCCAGGGATGCTACCGTGATTTCGGAGTGCGAATCGTTCGGCGTACATACATGGATGACGTCAATGCTTCCGTCTTTCAGCAATTCCCTGAAATCCGTGTACACTTTTGCGCCTTCAACCCCGTATTCGGCTGCTGCCTTCTGCGCACGCTCTTCCACGATGTCGCAAAAAGCGACCAATTCGGCCTGCGCCTGCTTCTTCAAGCTCGGCATATGCTTGCCGTTGGCGATTCCCCCGCAGCCGATAATTCCGATTTTCAACGTGTTCGACATGTCCATTTCCTCCCCATACTGTTGATCTTATTGGAGCTGTCCCAATATTAGTGCAACGCTTTCATGCGGATCGCCGGGCTAGAGCCCATCATTCTGCCAGATCCGTCAGAAGCTGGTTTGCCTGTTGTTCATAACCAGTTTACAAGAATATGGACCAGGCTTCCAGTTCCCTATTCAGCCGATTCGGCCTGCTGAGGTGCCGGAAGTTTGCCATAACGGTACGTGCTTTGCAGAACGATATGCCTGCCCTCCAGCGAAGACTGCTGAAAGGACTGCATGATCTCCAGCACGTGATAAGCCAGGCGGCCGCTTACGCGGTGGTCCTTCTGCTCATGAATCGATTGGATCATATCATGGATGCCCAGACCCCGCTCGTTCTTCCCGCATTCGAAGGCGGGCTCAAGCAATTCCCATTCCTCGGAGCCGTGCTTGCGCAGCTTCACTTCCCCGTTGAAGTAGTTCGGATCGCCGAGACTCAGGCTGCCCTGCGTGCCGTAGATTTCGATCCAGGGCAGATTGGACCCGCCAAAGATATCGAAACTGGTAATCATGGTTGCAATGGCACCGTTCTCAAAATCCAGCGTCCCTGCCAAATGCGTCGGCGTCTGAACCGTGATCGGCTTTCCTTGAAGCGGGCCGGAGCCGACGGAACGGTCCGGGATCTGGATGCCTGTGGATGCGCTGATCCGGCTTGCGGGACCCAGCAGCTCTACCAGGGCCGACACATAATAAGGTCCCATGTCCATCATCGGACCTCCGCCCGACGCGTAAAAAAATTCGGGATTGGGATGCCATGCTTCCGGTCCTGCCCCCATCATAAACGCCGTTGCGGCAACAGGTCTGCCGATCAGCCCGGATTCAATGGCCGCTTTGGCCGTCTGTACGCCGGAGCCTAGGAACGTATCCGGTGCGCAGCCGACGCGAAGCCCCTTCTGATCGGCGATATTCAGGACGCGGCGGGCTTCGTCAAGGGTTATGGCCAGCGGTTTTTCACTGTAGACATGCTTGCCTGCTTCCAGGGAGGCGATATCGACATTGGCGTGGCTGGCCGGAATGGTCAAATTAATAATAAACTCAATATCCGTCTGTGCGAGCATCTCCTCAACCGTGTATACGTTCGGGATGTTGAACTCTTCCGCTTTCGCTTTGGCGTTGTCCGGAATGAGATCGGCACATGCCACGATTTCAACCCAAGGGCTGTTTTTCAAGTTCGTGAAGTATACGCCGCTGATGGTTCCGCAGCCAATTATACCTGCTCTCATTTTTTTCATCGATGTCACTCCTTGAACCAATAGATGTGCTCGGACTAGTACAATGGTATTCTTTTATGCTTTCGTTTAAAATGAAGAATATGATTAAAACATGAACAATCTGGTCATTATTTTCTTATTCTTCAAAGGGGACTTAAGCAATGGATTCAAATCTTTCCAACCAAGTCGTAGCAGCGGATTTCTCATTTCATCGCAAACCTTTCAAGATGTCCCTGGCGGACGGTTTCGACACCTATTTGATGCGTTGGCAGACCGACGGCAAATGCCGCGCCAAAATCGACGGCAAGCTGTCGCTCGTCGAGGCAGGGGATCTGTTGATCTTCACGCCCGGACAGCCTTATGAACTTCGAATCGATGACGAATACAACGCATTGGGTGAATTGACCATCGAAAGCGGCGATTATCATATTTTTTTCAAAGGGCCTTGGGCGGACGCGTGGTGGAATTCCAAGAAACGCCCGACCAAAATCAGGGTACCGCTGGAGGAGCGTTACCTGAGCCTGTTTCGGCAAATTCTGCTCGAGCAGCGGCGCGTATCGGATCCTTATCCCGAGATTTCGGATTATACCGTGCGGATTCTGTGCCTTGAGGTGGACCGCCTGTTATCGGAGCAGCCGTCAACAACCCCCAAGACGTATCTCGCCTACCGCATGAAGAACTACATTGAGGAGAATGCCTCCTCCATGTTCAAGCTGGAGGATGTCGCCGGCCATGTCGGCATCAGCGTTTCCCGGGCAGTCCATCTGTTCAAGGAAGCGTTCGGCACCACCATCATGCAGTACACCATGGACGTGCGACTGAGCATGGCAAAGGAACGGATCGTTTTCAGCCCCCTCTCCCTGGAGGATGTCGCCGAAACCTCCGGCTTTGCGAACTACACTTATTTTCACCGCGTTTTCCGTTCCCGATTCGGCGTTTCGCCTAAGCAATTCCGCATGTCCAGCCGAACCTCCAATTAATGGTCATACCTCCACTGTAAAAAAGCGGGCCGACCAAGGTTTTTCCTTGATCGACCCGCTTCTTCTTTGAATCGGATGTAAGATATTCCATGATTCCGTTACTTCTTGTCAGGACCAAGGGTGGCCGCTGCCTCGGCAACAACGATAGCCAAGTCTTCATTACCGAACATCGACAGGACGCCAAGCAGGGTCTGATCCGGTATTTCCCCAGCCTCTTCTTTGGGCACCGTCAATTCAAGCACGCGCGTCAACCGCTCATTGTCCGGCTGATCCGGATAGGCTTTACGGTACAGCTCAGCCGGGTCCAGACCGTGATTCACACACCACTGGGCAAACACGAGGATCATCATATCCTCATCCTGACGGTACGATTCCGCTATCCGTTCTTCTACGGACTTTCCCGCAGATTCCATGCATTTACTCCTCCTCATGCGAACAGGGCGTTATGGGCTCTGTTCGTTCATGAAGACATTATACCGCTTGGTTCCGGTTCAGACAAAGTCTTAAACTAGTCGACCATCTTTACCTGTACCGGGTTGCTCTTCGCTTTGTGCTCATTCTTCTTCTTCATCCAGGTTCCGATGCCGATGACGATGGCAATGACGATAACCTCAAACCCGTACTTCACGACGCCATTTGCGAACCAGCCGTGAATCATCGGCTCTTCCACCACCATCTTCGATGCGGTCCAGGCTAACACCGCAGCGCCGATCGTGATGATAATCGGGAAGCGATCCGTCAGCTTCAGGATAATGGTACTGCCCCACACCATGATCGGAACGGAAATCGCAAGTCCGACAATAACCAGCATGAAGCTTTCACCGGCAGCGCCTGCTACGGCAAGAACGTTATCCAGTCCCATCATGGCATCCGCGATGATGATCGTACGGATAGCCGCCCACATTTGGTTGCCCGCGGAAATTTCATGCTGCTTCTCATCGACCAGCAGCTTGTAGGCAATCCACAGCAGCGCGATACCGCCGATCAAGCGCAAGCCGGGGATCATCAAGAGCTGGACAACGAGCAGCGTGGCTACGATCCGTATGATGATCGCACCGACGGTTCCCCACAGGATAACCTTCTTCTGGTCCTCTTTCTGGACATTGCGAGCGGCGAGACCGATAACGATAGCATTATCGCCTGCCAGCACGAGGTCAATGAGGACAATCGACAGCAGCGCGGTCCAAAATTCCATCGACAGCAAATCCATGATTCCCCACCCTTTCTTCATGTTCTGATTAGGCTTTCGCCTACCGATGTCCTCCACCAAAAAAACGCTGTTCCCTTCATCGGTAGGGTCTACAGCGTTTTTTGGGCGCAAAAATAGACCTCCACCTCATCATGAAACAATCAGGCAAAGGTCTCGCTAAACAACTCATCGTTGCCAATAAAGCCGGGGATGGTTAGTCCCGTAATGACGACTTTACTTACGATATAGAATTTATAAGTCATCGGCAGAGCCCATGAAATTCTATATCGCAAGAAAACCTACCGTTGAAGTCGCGGTTGTTCATCCTTGATAAGGCCACGACCGAGGTTTTCTTATGAAGCTACTCCCCTTTGGGAACTATTCGGTTGGACATATTATAACATACGAAAAATCGCTTGTATATTCAAATTTTTCCATAGTATCGATTGCGAGAGTCTTCCAAAGACGGGCAGCATGCCTGTTTTTTTGCTATCATGGTGCTATTCAGGTCAACGATGCAAAGTGAGGATTCTACATGAAGAGATGGATCATCCCCATCCTATATGCGGCAGTACTGGCACTTGCTTTTTCATACAGGCATGATATCACGGAGTGGCTGGAGAGCGATCCCCCGCTCTTCCTCATGATCCTGCTGGCAGCCCTGCTTGCCTTATTTCCCATTGCCCCCTACAAAGTGGTCATCGCTATTCTCGGGTATGCATACGGCACCGTCTGGGCGGCCGCCATATCGTGGTTCGGAACGACGATCGCCGCCGTCATCCTGTATGCGGCTGTGCGGTCTTTATATCAGGAGTCCGGCAGACGGCTGCTTGGGAAATACACGGCCATACACAGGTTTACGAACGCGGTCGAACGGCGCCCCTTTCAGTCGATCCTGCTCGCCCGCCTGCTGCCCGTGATACCGCAAATGGCCGTCAATCTATATGCCGGCGTCGCCTCGATCCCATTCTGGACGTACACCGCCGCTTCCGCCATCGGCAAAATTCCAGCCATCCTCCTGTACGCCTGGCTTGGCAGCGGATTGGCCGATCATCCGGTCATCTTCGCGGCTGTTGCGGCAGGACTTATGCTGCTAACCGCTTTGCTCATGGCCGCTTTCCGGTGGTATAAGGGGAGAACGACATAATCGGAGCAATATTTTGGTTTCCTTGACCAAAATGATTATAATAACAATAAGACTTACATTTTATATTGTTAAAACGATGGAGGGATAATAGATGAATAATCGTTCAACCCCAAGCGAATTGGCTACCTTTGCGGGAGGCTGCTTTTGGTGTATGGTCTCTCCCTTTGACGAGCTGCCGGGCATTCTGAAGGTCGTTTCCGGTTATACTGGCGGCCACAAGGAAAATCCGACCTATGAAGAGGTGTGCTCCGATACCACAGGCCATTATGAGGCCGTTCAAATCACCTATAACCCGGAAGTTTTCCCATATGAGAAGCTGCTCGAGCTTTTCTGGCAGCAAATCGATCCTACGGACGAGGGCGGACAATTCCATGACCGCGGGACATCCTACCGAACCGCTATTTTTTACCATACGGAGGAGCAGCGCGAGCTTGCGGAGCAATCCAAGCAGGCCGTGGCGGCCAGCGGACGTTTCGACGGACCGATCGTGACGCCGATCATCCCGGCGAGCACCTTCTATGAGGCCGAGGAATACCATCAGGATTACCACAAGAAAAATCCGGGCCATTACAAACGCTATCGCAAAGGCTCCGGACGGGAGGATTTCATTGAGGAGCACTGGTCGGAGCCGGTGGATAACGCCGAGCTTAAGCAGCGCCTGACGCCGATCCAATATGAAGTGACGCAGAACAACGCAACCGAACCCCCGTTCCACAATGAGTATTGGGACCATCATGGGGAAGGCATTTACGTCGATATCGT
>NZ_AEXS01000104.1:0-13758 GCF_000204455.1 Paenibacillus sp. HGF5
AGGTTCTGTCCGAGCTGGAGACGGAAGACAGCAGCGGAATCGGACTCATCAACATCATGACGAGGCTGAGGCTGTACTATCGTGGAAAATCCAAATTCAGCATCGAAAACAACCAGCCGCACGGCTTTCGTGTAGTGCTGACTATAAATGTGGAAGGTGAAACGGATGAAGGCATTGATCGTGGATGACGAGTCTCGCGTGCGCAAAGCCATCCGCCTGCTGGTCCAGTGGGAAGCGCACGGGATTACCGATATAGAGGAAGCGGCCAACGGGCTAGAGGCGATGGAGCTGATCCCGGCGTTTCGGCCCCATCTTGTGCTGATGGACATGCTGATGCCCCTCAAAAACGGCGTGGATCTCATGGAATGGATTCACAAGCATTACCCGGACATCAAATTCATCGTCATCAGCGGGCATGACGATTTCGAATTCGTGCGCAACACCATCTGGTACAGCGGCACGGATTATATCCTGAAACCCATCGAGGAGGACGTCATCAACCAAGCGGTCGCCAAGGCGACCGCGGCATGGAAGGCGGAGGAACAAGAACGCCTTGCGGCGCGGCAGCAGCATGTTCAGGTGAACGAGTACCGGCCGGTCTATTCGGAGAAGCTGTTATCCAGCCTTATTGATGACAGGAGCGCCCATTCCCAGGTGGTTAACCGCCTCAGGGATGAAGGCATCGTGCCGGCGCAGACCAACGCAATACGTCTGGCCGTCATGCAAATCGACAAGTCAGATCATGTGCTGTACAGCCGCTTCGGCCATCATCAGGATCTGCTGATGTTCGCCCTGTTGAATATTTGCAATGAATTTCTGCAAAAGGACCGGATCGGGATTGCTTTCCGTCCATTCGGATCGCCGCATCAACTGGTCCTCTTATTGTGGGAACAGCTCGCCACGGTCCCTACGCTGCTTCAAGAGATCAATAGCGGGATGTTTCGGACGCTGTCGCGCCAGATGCATTTTGGCATAAGTCCGGAAGGTCGATATCCGGTAGACGTTCCCGAGCTCTATGCCCAATGCTCGAATGCCCTGCGTTCGCGTGATTTAACGGTCCTGAACCATTTCATCCACGATGCCGAGCAGCAGCGCCGATCCGGGATGGATCATCATCGGGGCGTTCAGTTCAGCGGGTTCGAGGATACCTGGAAGCTCGCTGTACTTAGCGGTCAGCCTGCTCCCATTGCCGAGGCCGTCGATTCGTTCCTTGCCGCCATCCGAAAAAGCGGCGTTCTCACGCCGGAGCTTCTGGAGCGATGGGACCGCGAAATTGATCGGTTCGCCAATCACGTCATTCATGAAACCGCAAATCCGTCGTCTGAGGCTTTGTTGAAATTGTACAAAGAGGAAAGCGCCACCATCGAGCGGCCAAGCCCGGACAAATATGTATGCTCCCTGGCAGAATGGCAGCAGTATTGGGATCAATTAATGAGCCTACTGGCCTCGGCGCTGCAGTCCCAGAAGCAGACGGGGCAGGACCTGATCCACGACATCACGGCGTATATCGAGCAAAACTATCAGAATGACGTATCACTGTACGATATTGCAAACCGGTTTCACGTAAGCCGGGAGTACATCTCCCGCAAATTCAAGCAGAAGCACGGGATTAATATCCCCGAGCATCTGAACCGGATCCGCATCTCGAAGGCCAAAATCCTGCTGCAAAATCCGGGGCTGAAAATGGCCGCGATTTCCGAAATGGTCGGCTTTAAGAACGAGAAATATTTCAGTCTTGTTTTTAAGAAACAAGAGGGCATTTCGCCCAAGGAATTCCGAAAGCTGCACGAGAAGGAAGCCTAGAATGGGCAGCGGTCGATAGCTTCAGATTAAAAATAAAGCAGAGAAGTTCGGGAGTCCCCGCCTTCTCTGCTTTTTGTTGAGAGCGCTTCAAGCTGTTCACTCTTCTTGGAAAGCCCTTATGTTACCTCTATCCTAACCGCTTCTCTAATATCAACACGCCTCGTGCCGGCACTTCGCAGGTATCCCGAAGCTCCTCCCCTGTCAGCAGGTCAACATAGGTTTCCCCATCCAAGGACACGGATTTGCGCTCGGGCATGTGATTAAGCACAAAGGTAAACTCCGCGTCCTCCTTCACTCGCTTTGTCACCTCAACGCCTTCGGGAGCGTTCAGGACAGGCTCAATGCCATGGTCGCTGCATATCGTTTGCATCAAATCTCGCAGGAATTTAGGCTCCGGGCTTGTGGCCACATACCAGGCCTTCCCTTGTCCGAAAGCGTTCACGGTCAACGATGGCATGCCTTGATAGTAATCCGAGCCGTATTCGGCAACGACCTCTGCTCCCTCGGCATGGATCACGTCGCACAGAATGCCGCAGTCGTAGGTGCCTTCCAGCTGGCCTTTCCGTCCCCGCATCACCATCTGATTCTGCTGGCCCGGAAGCAGCGCATCAATCTCCTCGGCCCAAATTCCCATGACCTTGCGCAGCTCGCCCGGGTAACCGCCCAGCGTCACCAGATCATTCTCGTTCACGATGCCGCTAAAGAAGGTCGTCACAAAGGTACCGCCTTGCGATACAAAGGCCTCCACGCGTTCTGCAAATCCCAGTTTTGCCATATACATCACCGGCGCGATGACAACGTCATACTTCCGGAAGTCCTCTTCCACGCTGATCATATCGGTCTGAATATGCAGCTGGTGCAGGGCATCGTAATATTTATGGACCTCGTTCACGTAATTGAGGGCGACGGTCGGACCGCTCGACAGGTCAATGCCCCACCGGTTCTCCCAGTCGTAGATGATCGCGACTTTGGCATCGGAACGGGCATCCAGGATCCGGTCCCCCAGCTGCTGCAGCTCCTTGCCCAGCTCGACGCACTCGCGGAATACGCGGGTATGTTCATGTCCGACATGCTCGATGACCGCGCCGTGATACTTCTCGCAGGCCCCGATCGAACGGCGCAGCTGGAAGAACATCACCGTATCCGCGCCGTGGGCAACCGCTTGGTAGCTCCACAATCGCATTACCCCAGGGCGCTTGGCCGAGTTATACGGCTGCCAGTTCTGAACGCTCGGCGTCTGCTCCATCAGCATAAAGGGCTGACCGCCCTTAAGCCCCCGCATCAGGGCATGCGCCATGGCGGTATAGCTGTACGGAGTATCCAGCGACGGATAGTTGTCCCAGGATACGACATCCATCTCCTTGGCCCATTTGAAATAGTCCAGCTCCGGATAAAAACCCATAAGATTCGTGGTCACCGGTATATCCGGCGTGATCCGCTTCAATTCATCCCGCTCCAGCTTGTAGCAGTCCAGCAGGCTGTCGGACTGGAAACGGCGGTAATCCAGGGATATGCCTTGGAAATTCGTCCGGTTGCCGGACCACTCCTCGCTTAAAGCGTTAGGAACGACGATGTCCTCCCAGTCATAGAAGGTGTGGCCCCAGAAGCGGGTATTCCATGCCTTGTTTAGGGCATCCAGCGTGCCATATCGCTGCTCGAGCCAAGTCCGGAATGCCGCGGCGCAGTTGTCGCAGTAGCAGTACCCGCCATATTCGTTCGACACGTGCCAGATCAGGACGGCCGGATGATCCTTATAGCGTTCCGCCAGCTTGCCTGCCATGATTTTGGCGTATTTTCGGTAGGTGGGGCTGTTCGGACAGGAGTTATGGCGTCCGCCGAATTTGCGTTTGCGGCCCTCGTAGTCGACGCGCAGCACATCCGGGTATTTGCGCGCCATCCAGGCCGGATGAGCTCCCGTGCTCGTTGCCAAACAGATATACACCCCGTTCCGGTACAGCCGGTCAATCGTCTCGTCGAGCCAAGCAAAATCGTACGTATCCTCATTCGGCTGACTCAAAGCCCAGGAGAATACATTTATGGTGGCTACATCGATTCCCGCCAGCTTGAACATGCGGTCATCTTCCTTCCACGCTTCCGCATCCCACTGCTCGGGATTATAATCCCCGCCGTACCACATTTTCGGCAGCTTTTCGTTAATCATCAGCATTCAGCTCCTTTAGCCTTCATCATTTCGTATCCGGTTATCGTTCATCCAGCCCTGCTAGAGATTAGCCCTTATTCACAATGCCTCAATAGCAGCCAATGCAATCTGGTAGGTCATGCCGCTCACCGTCTCAAAAGAAAGCCGATCTCCCGTGGTCACAACGCTTCCGTCTTCCCTTCGAACGGCGAGAGGTTCGGAATATTGAATTCTGCAGTTCCGGCCATGCGTAGAGGTTATGCTTGCGGACGCAAGAATGCCGTCCTTCCATTCCATATCCACGATAAATCCTCCGCGGGCCTTCAATCCCCGCACGGAGCCTTCTGCCCACGCTTTCGGCAGCGCCGGCAGCAGCTGAATGGCATCCAAATGGCTCTGGAGCAGCATTTCCACAAGTCCGGCGCTGCCTCCAAAATTCGCATCGATCTGGAACGGAGGATGGTCCCCGAGCAGATTGGGATGCATGGAGCGGGAAATCAGGGTCCGGACATAATCATAAGCCTTCTCCGGCTGCTGCAGTCGGGCAAACAGATTAATGAGCCAAACGCAGCTCCAGCCCGTATGCCCCCCTCCGTGATCGATGCGCGACATAAGCGTACGATAAGCGGCTTCCGCAAGCTGCGGCGTATCTTGGAGGGTAATATCAGAGCCGGGATACAATCCGTACAGATGGGATACGTGCCGATGTCCGGGCTCCGCTTCCGGATACGGCTTGCTCCATTCCATGAGCCTGCCCTCGTTATCGATGGCGTAAGGCAGCAGGCGCTCGACCGCCATTTTCCATTCTTCCCGCAGTTCATCATCTTGCTCCAACAGCTGCGAAGCTTCGATGCAGTTATGGAATAAATCGCGAATGATGGCCATATCCATGGTCGAGCCTGCCGACACGCTGCAAGGCAGCCCTTCCTCGGTAAGAAACTGATTCTCCGGCGATGTCGACGGGCTGGTCACCAGATGCCCTTCCCCGTCTTCAATCAGCCAATCCAGGCAAAACAAAGCGGCTCCACGCATCAGCGGATACGCCGTTTCCCGCAAGTATTCAATATCCGGTTGGAATTGGTAACGCTCCCATAGATGGCGGCACAGCCAAGCACCGCCCATTGGCCAGTAGGCCCACATGGCTCTGCCATCGCTCGGACTGGCCATTCGCCATAAATCCACGTTATGATGGGCGACCCATCCACGGGCGCCATAGTGAATCTTCGCGGTCCGGGCACCGCTTACGCTAAGCTCCCGGATCATTTGGATGAGCGGCTCGTGGCACTCGCTCAGACGCGTCGTTTCCGCCGGCCAATAATTCATCTCGGTATTGATATTCGTTGTGTAATCGCTGTTCCATGGCGGCTGGACATGGGGATTCCATATACCCTGCAGATGGGCGGGCTGTGTACCCGGCCGGGAGCTGGCAATGAGCAAATATCTTCCGAATTGAAACATCAGCGCTTCGAGCGCAGCATCCTCCCGTCCTTCCCGGTACGCTTCCATCCGTTCGTCGGTGGCTAAAGCTGCTATGGAGCGCTCATTCTCTGGACGGCCAAGCTGAAGCTCCACGCGTCTGAACAAGGCTTGATGGTCCTGGACATGCCGTGAGCGCAATTGTTCAAAACCATGCCGCATGGCGTCCTGAAGTCTCTCCCTGCATATGCCGGACGGATCGGTACCGCCAGAACCCGGAAAACGATCGAAGCCTTCAAAATTCGTAGCAGCCGCAATCAGCAGCGTAACCGAGCCTGCCGCGGAAATGCGCATGCCGCTGTCATCGACCGTCACCTGGCCGCTGTCCGTCAAGGCCAGCAGCCTCATTTCGTACCGAATGCCCAGCCCATCCTCATAAAGCACCGACCCGGGATGATCGCCCCTGTAATTATCAGCAATATGGGTCGGAGCATGCCCATGCAACACCAGCGTCCCGTCTTCCTCTGTGCGTGTACGATGCTGCAGCGGTGAACGTAACCCGATCTCCAATTGGACGGAGCTGCTCCCCGTGCTTTCATAACGGATAACCCCGACCTGGTCAACCGCACTGATGAACATATCCCTGCTGAAAATAGGATCGGAGCCGCTTACTTGAAAACGAGTGGAAGCAATCCCCGTATCCAGGTTCAGTTCGCGCCTGTATTCCGAGCATGAATCCCCTATTCCCGACTGTCGGATCAACAGATCTCCCAGCGGCAAAAAGGACTCCGTATTTCTGCCAACCATCCTGCCCTCGATCAACTGTTCCGCTTCAGCATACTTGCCGGACGCAATCAATTCCCTTGCCTTTGCCAGATACCGGAGAGCCTCGTAATTATTCGTGTCCCGGGGAAACCCGGACCAGAGCGTATCTTCGTTCCATTGAATGCATTCTTCCTGCACGCCTCCGAACACCATGGCACCAAGGCGGCCGTTTCCAAGCGGAAGCGCTTCTTCCCACTTGGCCGCAGGCTTCCGGTACCACAGGGTTGTGTTCTTATGCTCTGCTGAATACAGCGTAATCCCCCCTTATGTCCAATGATTTTATAAAGGTCTTCTCGAAGAGCACCTGAAATCCTTCATCTATGGTTATATTTCTTCTAACTAAATTGAGGTCCGCGATTATAACAGCAGCCTGCCTTGAATAGCGGCAAAAGGGACCGCATATTGCCGGCCCCTTCGATTCGCCTCTACTTTAATTATTCCAGAGTTCCACGCGTTCGCGTACCAATTGGGTGTATTCCTGCTCCATTTTCTCGGCGCCGGCATCATTCAGTTCTTTGATGAACTGGTCATACAGTGCATCGAATTTCGCCGGATCGGCAAGAATGACTTCCGGAATCCGCTTCCGGGTAATCTCTTCCACCTTTTTGTACGTGATATTGATATTGGAGTCGCTCGGTACCGGAATGTTGTAAGCAACGCCCCACGGCTTCACATCAAATTCCTCTTGTTTCGGCCACAGGTCTTTCCACATTTCCGCGCCGTACGCTTTCAGCGTTTCCTTCGCGGCCGGCGTATAATTCTCGATGATCGTCTCTGGGAAGTTCGTTGTGTAATAGTTATCCGTCGAATCCTTCACGCCGTCGCCGTAACGAGGGAACATCGCATTGTACAAGCCGATTCCTGTTTCTTTCGTGAAGTTGGCGTTATCATAGGTTTTACGCTCTTGGACGTCTTCAGGAATAACTCGCTTGCCGTCCACCACGTTGTAATGCTCGCCTTCAATACCCCAATTCATCAAAACTTGCCCTTCTTCGGAAGCCAGATAATCCAGGAACTTGATGATTCGAACCGGATCCTTGGCGGATGTCGTAATGCCTACGCCCCATCCGGCGACGTAACCCGTGTCTTGGAACGTTGCATCCTTCGTCGACTCATCCAGCTGGATCGGGAATCTCGCATAGGTGCGGTTTTCCTTGCCGGCAGTTCTCAGTGCGTTCGTTGCATTGCCGAAGCCCCACTCCTGATCAATGACGCCAAGGACGCGGCCGGAGGAAATTTTCGCTTCGTATTGGTCCGTTTTCTGCACGAACGTTTCTTTATCCAACAAGCCCTCGGCGTTCATATGATTCAGCCAGCGGAAGTATTCCTTCTCTTCCGGCCGCTTGTAATGAAGCTTCGCCTCGGTTGTTTCCGGGTCGATATAGTACTCGCCGTCATCCGATACGCCTGTCGCGATAAACGCCGGGTTCGTTACCGAGATCATGATTCTCCATCCGTCCGCATTCAACGTCAGCGGAATCGTCGGCTGGCCGTCAATGGTCGGGTGTTTCTCGGCATAGTCTTTCAGCGCTTTCTCATAATCCTTCACCGTTTTCAGCTCAGGGTATCCGAGTTCTTTCAGCACCTCATGCTGGATCTGGAACGTGCCGCCGGCATCGAGTGCCTGATGGTCCACCGCTGCAAGCGTCGGAAGGACATAGATGGCTTCGTCCTCGTTGCTCCATTTCAGGCGGCTCATGTAATCTCCGTACACCTTCTTGATGTTTGGCGCATGCTCTTCGATCAGATCCGTCAGATCGATAAACGCCCCGGAATCCACGAACAGATTGGCGTCCCCCTTGGCAAATACCAAGTCCGGGTATTCCCCGCTCGCCACCATCAGCGGAAGCTTCTGATTGGAGCCGTCCACCGCATATTCGGCCTGGATCGTAATGCCGGTCTTTTCGGTCAGCTTCTTCCCGACCGCATCCTGCATGTTGGCCCAGTTCGCATTGGAATCCGCGCTGTAATACGTCATGGTCATCGGCTCGAGCTTCTCTTCCTGCTGCGTATCGCTTCCGCCGCTGCCCTCATCGCCGCCGTTTGCGCTATTGTTGCTGTCGCCGTTGCCGCACGCCGCCAGAACGAATGTAGCCATCATCATGATCGCGAGCAGGAGCGACAATCTCTTCTTATGTTTCATTGCTATACCCCCTAAATCGATTTTTGATCATTTATCGTATAACAGGACGTTGGGCCTGCTGATACCGTTACATGCGCTTAGCTTTTTACCGCTCCAAGCGTCATACCTTTCACAAAATACCGCTGCAGGAACGGATACACGAGCAATATCGGAACCGTTACCACGATCGTGATTGCCATTTTGATCGACTCCGGCGACACCTGCTTCACGATCTCGGCCATATTCTGCCCGGTCATCATGCCGCTGGTTTGCCCCTGGGTGCTCTGCAGCACCTTCATCAGCTCGAATTGGAGCGTGGTGAGATGGGGTGCGTTACCGTTGTAAAGATACGTATCGAGCCAAGAGTTCCACTGCCCGACAGCCAGGAACAGGGCGATGGTAGCCAACACGGGCTTACAGAGCGGAAGAATGATTTTGTAATAGATCGTAAAATCGTTGGCCCCGTCAAGCTTTGCCGATTCCTGCAGCGAGTACGGCAGGCTGTCGATGAAAGACCGGATGACGAATACGTTAAACGCGCTCACCATGCCCGGAATGATGTAGACCAGAAACGAATTCATCATGTTCAGGTCGCGGATCAGGATGAACACCGGAATCATTCCGCCGGAGAAGTACATCGTCAGCGCAAGAAAGGTCGACATGAACTTTCTTCCCTGAAAATCTACCCTGCTGAGGACGTAGCCCAGCATCGTGCCGCTTAGCAAGCCCAGAAAGGTCCCTGCAAGCGTACGGAGAATCGTGTTTTTGGCCCCGGTGACCAAGCCGTCGTATTTAAAAATCTGCACGTAGTTATCCAGCGTGAACTCCCTCGGCCAGATGTAGATTCCCCCGCGCACCGTATCAACGGAATCGTTCAGCGATATCGCCAGAACGTTCAGGAACGGGTAGAGTGTGACAATCATGACCAGTGCCATGATGGTAAAATTCGCGATATCAAACACCCGATCGGAGAGCGAGGGCTTGAATGCTGCTTTGGTTCGTGCCATGCTGTTTCCCTCCCCTTACATAATCGATTGCTTCGTGAATTTTTTGAACACGCCGTTGGCAAGCAGCAGCAGGATGATGCTTACGACCGAGTTGAACATTCCGATGGCCGTACCGAATGAAAAACGTCCCATGCCAAGTCCATAATTCAGCGCATACAGGTCAAGCACCTCGGAATAATCCACGACCAGCGGATTACCCAGCAGGAACTGCTTCTCGAAACCGATGCTGATCAAATGACCGATGGACATGATCAGCAGGATAGCAATCGTAGGGGCGATGCTCGGCAGCGTAATGTGCCATATTTGGCGAATCCGGCTCGCGCCGTCAACCTTGGCTGCTTCGAACTGCTCTTGATCAATCCCTGTAATCGCTGCCAAATAAATGATCGCGCTCCAGCCCATTTCCTTCCATATATCGGAGCCCGTGACGATGTACCAGAACAGGTTCCCCTGAGCCATGAACTGTATCGGCTGATCAATGAGCCCCAGCCACATCAGCAGCTGATTGACAGCGCCTCCATCCGTGGACAGCATTTTGGTCACGATACCGGCAACTACGACCCAGGACACAAAATGCGGCAGATAAGATATCGTCTGTACGGTCCTCTTGAATACGCTTCCACGAAGCTCATTCAACAAGACTGCGAATAGGATCGGAATCGTGAATCCAACGATCAATCCCATGAAACTCATGGCGAGTGTATTTCGCAACACCAGATAAAACTTATCGTCCGCGAAAAGTGCTGCGAAATGGTCCAGGCCCACCCATTTTTGCTCGAATATCCCTTTGCCCGGCTTGTAATTTTGGAATGCCATCAGCCAGCCCCACACCGGCAAATAACTGAAGATGAATACAATGACGATGAATGGAAGCGACATTCCGTACAGTACTTTCTGCTCTTTGAAAGTGGTCCAAAAGCCTTTCTTTTTCTTTGCGGCAGGTTGGATGCTGCTTTCCGTTTTTGTTACCGCTTTCAAACCAACCCCTCCTCTCTTGTATATCCTGATGATAAACCAAGCTGGGGCGGGGAAGTACCCGAAGGATTGGCTTAAAAATCATATAAAAATTAGACATTATACGGGAAGCAGAACGCTGAAAAACCCCTTTAGCCCGCTCCGTGTCCGGATCGTATCTACGACCGCTGTTAAATCCGGGAAACTTCCGGTCATAGTATAAGGTTGTTTCCAGCTTTAAAGGCGACCGCTGCCGCTTCTCCGATACGATTCCGGCCCCTCCGCTCGGAGCTTCGCAGCATTTGGCAGCTCCCCCAATAATGCCTTGGGGGAGGCACAGGAAAAACAAAAAGACGCGTGCCTTAGTCGCGTCTTATAGGGCAGCGATATGAAAGTACTTATGCTTAGTCTGGTTGTAGGTGAGAGTGATGAGGCGTGCAAATATTAACCATTTAGAATACGGCATCAGACGGCGCGGAGCTGCTTGAAGCCTATTTGCTGTGTGCCGGCTCACTGCAGTTCATGCGATACTCCGTCACAAGGGGCTGTATAACCTCGGCGCCACATCCGTTCTCTGCCGCGTTGTCGAATCAGCGTTACGGCACGGTTAAATTAAAGGTCCAGCTCCTTGCGGAAATTGGACGGAGACGTGCCGACGTATTTTTTGAATTTGCTATGAAAATAATCGACGTTCGTATAACCGACCTTCTCCGCGACCTGATACACCTTCATGCCCTGCCTCAAAAAATCTTTGGCTTTGTCGATCCGGACCTTATCGAGATACGTATTGAAATATTCCCCAGTCGTATTCTTGAACATTTTTCCAAGGTAAGCGCTGTTGTAATTAAATATCGAAGCCAGCGTTTCCAGCTTAATGTTCTCCTTGTAATTGCGCTGAATCAGATCCATGATGCGCTTCATCTCCTGATCCCGTCCGCCATTGCCCGCCTGCCAGATCAGCTCCTCCAGGAATTGGGACGAATGGCGGCACAGATCATAGGCCGTGCGCTGTCGGAATATTGCCGCAATCCGATCCGAGTATTCCTTCGTGCGGGACTGCAGCTCCGTATGATGCTGCATCAGTTTGTTGTACACCCCGGTTAGAAGCTCCACGAAGGCGCGTTTCATCCTCTCCTCCGTGTATTCTTCATTCACCATGGCATACGCTGCCGTATGCAGCAGCTTCTGCTGCACCTCCACATTGCCCACATCCACCGCATAATAGAGCTGTTCCATCAGCTGCTCCGGATCATAGGGCTGCCGTTCTTCATCCGTGTTGCCGCCGGCAAACCGCTCGGATTCAGGAAACAGCATCTCCCCTGGAGCATAGAAGAACCGCTCGCGGATCCGTTCTTTGGCACAACGATACGAATCCGCTACATCCTCCAGACGGTGGACCTGACGTCCCAAAGAGGCCGTTATCGCCGTGCCAGCCCGGCTTGCGGCTTCCTCTACCAACTGCAGCAATTCCTTACGTCCACCTGCCGTCAAGACCGGCGTGGGCATTAGGATACCGAGCTGTCCATGCATGGAAAACACCGCGCCGCGGCCGTTATCTTCAAAAGCTTCGATCAGCTGGTTTTTCAACCGGTCGTCGGTTTCCTCACCGGATTCATCGCTGCCGTTATGATGAACAAGCAGCACTTGGTAATGGTTCCATAACAGTCCCGACCGCTCGGCCATATGCCGCAAAGCGGCTGGATCGGGCTTGCTCTCCGGGTTGAACCATGTCTGAATGAACTGCTCGCGGCTCATATCGGAGGCTGCCCTGTTCAGCGCCTTCCTCTCCTGTTCCTGCTCGATGGCTTCTTTAATCTGCAGCAAATACTTGCTCAGCTCGTCCTCATCCACCGGCTTTAGAAGGTATCCGTCCACACGGTGGGAAATCGCCCGCTTGGCATAATCAAAATCGGCATATCCGCTCAAGATGAGCAGATGAATTTCGGAATCCAGGTTTCGGATGGCTTCGATCAGCTGCAATCCGTCCATTCCCGGCATCCGGATATCAATCAGCATCAAATCCGGGTCGTACTTCGCGTGCTTCTCCAGCGCTTCGTTCCCATTCGCTGCAGTATCAACAACCTGATACCCAAGCTCTGTCCATGGCACAATGCTCTTCAGCCCTTCGCGCAGTTTGGGTTCGTCATCCACGATCAACACTTTCATCATCGATCTTTCCTCCTGTCGGAATACTGAATTCAATACGCGTTCCTATGCCCGGTTCGCTATAAATAATCAGACCCGCTTCAGGGCCGTACGTGAGCTGCAGACGGACATGTACGTTACGGAGCCCGATCCGTCCGCCGTCCTTCTCGTCGGTATCGTTCAAATAGCCGTAGATCATTTGCAATCTGTCCAGGGATATGCCTGCACCATTGTCCTCGGTCATGACGTGCAGTTTCCCTTCGCTGGCCGTGACCCTGACCCTTATGGAGGTTCCCTCTTCTTTGTGATCCATCCCGTGTATGACCGCATTCTCCACAAGCGGCTGGATGATCAAAGGCGGGATTCTTACCCGGTTCGCTTCGGGGTCCACCTGAAGTTCATATTTCAGGCGGTCCTCATATCGGAACTTCTGAATGTCGAGATAGCACTGTACCATCTCGATTTCGTCCTTGATTGTGGTTTTTCCGCTGCCCACCTCGAGATTGCTCCGCATCATTTTGCCGAGCAGCCGCACGATCCGGGCAATTTCGGTCTCGCCCTTGAGATGGGCCTCCATGCGAATGGACTCCAGGGCATTAAAGAGAAAATGCGGATTGATCTGGCTGGCCATCATTTTGAACTTGATTTCGTTTTGCTTCTGCTCCATTAACCGCTTCTGTTCGTTGGACTCCTGCACTTCGTTCATCAGGTCGTTAACGTTGCCCACCATGGAGTTGAATTGACGGGACAGCTGGCCGATCTCATCCTTGCCGTCGATCTCCATGGCAACGCCAAGGTTACCGGTACCTACCTTCGTAATATGCTTGCTGAGACGCAGCAGCCGGTTCGAGATCAGTGAAGAGAAGCTGTAAATAAGAAGAACGGCCAGCAGCAGGCTGATGATGATGACGGTCATCGCCAGCTTGCTGATCCGGTTGGCATCCGCCACGATGCTATCGATCGAGAATATCGAAATAATGCGCAAGCCGTTCACTCCGGACTCCGTATTCAGCGGTTCGATCAGCACCTTGGAGGCTTCGTCATGGATGACCGACTCGTAGCTGCCGCTCGCGTGGTAAACGGCCCCGCTGGCATCTTCAATCTCGGCTAACGTTTTCCCGTACAGCTCCGGGCGGTTAGCCGCGACAATATTGTTACTGCTGTCCACGATAATCGTGTCGAACGCTTCCTGGCTCAGGATCGTATTGAGCATGCCGGTGTTGACATTGATCACCAGCACGCCGCGGTTGTCCTTGCTTCCAAGATCAACCCCCTTGATCAAGCTGAGGTACACCTTCTGATCACGCTCATCCTCAATGTAGTCCCAATAGATGACCCCGATATCG
>NZ_AEXS01000103.1:0-607 GCF_000204455.1 Paenibacillus sp. HGF5
TCTGTGTTTCTTGTTAGTCATCCGCATCTCAGCGGCGACTTTTATAATATATCATACTTCCTATCAACTTTGCAAGTACTTTTTTTGAAAAAGTTTTTTGAAGTTTGTTTTGAAGTTTGATGGCCGCCGGTTGGCGGCATCACCTTCGAAAAGGAAGCGAAAATTAATTTAACATATAGTTAGCTGGTTAGTCAACACTTTTTCGCAGAATTAATGTTTGATTTGCGGAAACTTCCCGTTACGCGCATATTTGGAGAGTTCTTTCTGCGGGGCAAACCGGGCATACATGCGAAATACCGTTTTATATCGGTTAGCGATCGCCTGCCTGATATTTTGGTCCAACCGTTGGTCGCTCAAATCCAGCAGCATTTCATCCAGTTCTTTTCGCAGTACATAATCAAGCTCTTTGCACTCTTTCTCATTGAATAGCATTCCCAGCATGATAGGACCTCCTTATATATTTAAGCGAACATGTCACGTCTCTTCAATCGGATTAAAGCTGCACTTGCCTATGTAAGGGTGATTAACCGTTTTGGCGGGATCTCTAAACCGAATGTAAGCTGTCTGCACATCATGATGAACGCCCTGTCCACGCAGCTCTCTCTTT